>NZ_JACJDR010000023.1:0-56534 GCF_014163655.1 Pseudoalteromonas sp. SR45-1
GGGCAATAATTATAATAAATAGCGTTAGTGAGAAAATCCCAAATATCAATTCAATTCAATTCAAAAATACTATTCCAAATATTAGTTACGTTAGTAATATCTTGTAAAAACGTTTCTCGCGGGATCAATTTGCCTTTTTGATCCAAGCTCAACACGTGATAACACGAGCGATAATCAATATACGCTTTTATCAACTGCTGCTTTTGCTCTTTAGTAATACAACCTATATTTGCCGCATCCGTTAATATCCTTACGTTATCTGAGTAAACTGTAAGCTGTTCAAACTCGTTTGCGTGTTTAAGTACTAAATATTGCGTAATAAACTCAATATCAGCCATGCCACCAACATCTTGTTTTAAATCAAATTTCTCAGCATTTCCCTTCGCTAGATGGTCGCGCATTTTTTCGCGCATTTTTATTACATCAGCTTTTAGCACGGTATCATCGCGTTGCTGGCAAAGTATATTTTTACGAATTTGTGAAAAACGATCTATCAGATCGTTTTGACCTAAAATTAATCGAGCCCGAACAAGTGCTTGATGCTCCCACGTCCATGCTTGAGTTTGCTGATAGTGATTAAAGCTCTCTAAATTGATAGCCAATAAACCAGAGGCTCCTTCAGGACGTAATCGTGTATCAAGCTCGTATAAAATGCCCGATGCAGTACGGGTATTAAATAAATGCATTAGGCGCTGAGCGAGCTTTAAATAAAACTGGCGAGAATCTATCGGTTTTTCACCATTAGTTAGGCTTGAGCCATCATGATTATGCACAAACACCAAATCTAGATCTGAGTCGTACCCGACTTCTAAGCCACCTGTTTTACCATATGCAATAACAGCAAAACCTTTATTTTCATCATCTGTGCCAGGGGGCATCCCAAAGCGCTTAACAGTGTTATGCCATGCAATATTAACAGCTTGGTCAACAATCGCCTCTGCCAGTACGGTTAAATGATCGCTTACTTTCATTACGTCAAGAACACCGGTTGCATCGGCGGCAGCAATTCGTAATTGATGCGTTTGCTTAAATTGCCTAAGCGACTCCATTTGCAGTTCTAAATCGTCATGCTCTATTCGTAAAAAATACTGTCTTATTTCATCTTTATACGCTGTGAGCGGGGTTGGCTTATAAAGAACTGCGGGGTCTATTAGTTCATCAAGTAATATGGGGTAGCGAGAAATATGCTCCCCTATCCATTTGCTATGACAACACAGTAAAACAAGTTGCTTTAATGCACCTTGGTTTTCGTAAAGCAATTCTAAATAGGCAGTACGCGAAATTATCTTATTAAAAATTTGGCAAACCATTGTGAAAGCTGCTGCACTGGCATTAAAGTCATTTAATTGATTCAGTAAAACAGGCATTAACTTATCAAGAGTGTCACGCCCTCGGTTACCTATATTTACCTTAGACAGCCTTAATTTAAAATCGTTAAGGGGTGCTTGCCATTCATCTCTGGCCTCTTTTAAAAAGCTCACATCACCATGATCCCAAGCACTAATAAATGCGCCTTCACAGGTATCAAGTGGCACGGTTTCCTCGCCAATCACAAGTGCAAACTCACCGTTAACTTGTTTCATCACCTTTTCTATAGTGTTTAAAGTGGCAGAAAAATCAGCTTGTTCTAATAATAAATTTAAGCGCTGCTGATTCAATTCATCATCGGGGAGTGTTTGCGTTTGCTGGTCGTCAAATATTTGAAGGTACTGCTCAACTTTACGTAAATAAAGGTAATTGCGCCTCAGCTCGCTTGCTTCTTGCTCATCTATAACTTGGTTAAGTGCCAACTCATTTAATGCTTTAAGTAAAGATTGGGTTTGTAAATTAGCCTCTCGCCCACCTCTTACCATTTGCAGGGCTTGCACTATAAATTCAACTTCACGAATACCACCAGCGCCTAGTTTTATATTATTAGTTAAGCGTTTACGGCGAACCTCTTGTGCAATCATTAACTTCATTTTACGCAAGGATTCAATCACCGAAAAATCAATATACCGGCGGTAAACAAACGGCTTTAAAAGCTTAATAAATTCATCCCAATATTTATTAGGGGTGCCAATTAAGCGCCCTTTTAACATGGCGTAGCGTTCCCAGTCGCGCCCTTGTTCTTGGTAGTAATCTTCAATGGCATTAAAGCTCATAACCAAAGGGCCGCTTTCGCCAAACGGGCGTAGGCGCATATCAACTCTAAATACTTGCCCATCACCGGTGGCTTGGTTAAGTGCTGCAATCAGTTTTTGTGCAACTTTGGTATAAAATACTTGGGCATCAAGGCTTCTGCGGCCACCTTGGGTTTTTGTGCTGCGTGGATACGCAAAAATAAGATCAATATCAGAGGAATAATTTAGCTCCTGTCCGCCAAGCTTCCCCATCCCCAATACCATTAGCGGCATTACTTGGTTTTGCTCATCAAGCGGCTCACCATTTACTTTTGCCACCTGTGCATGCGCCCATTGGTTGGCGCTATTAATTAACATGTCAGACAGTTGGCTTATGTAATTAATACTATCGGCAATGGGATTATTACAGCATAAATCTAAAAAGGCGACTTTAAGCCAGTACTTTTCACGATATTGACGAAGTACTTTATGGCACTGTGCTTCATCAAGGTCAGCTAAATTCAGGTTTTTAAAAGGAGAATCTATTACTCTATTTTGTATTTCGTCTTTGCATAATAGCCAGGTATTTAAATCAGGTTGTGACTCTAAACTGCGCCAAGCAAAGTCGCTTAATGCTAATAACCTTACAACTTCACTTTGTTTACTTTGCTGCGGGTATAACTGTTCAAAGCGCATCAAGCCAAGTTTTTGTAATTGAATAGGAAGTTGCTTTACGTTACTCATCAATCCTCTCTTTTATATCATCAATAACCGTACTAGAATGATTAAAACCTAGAAAGGTTAACTTAATTAGGATCACCATGTCATATTTGTCTTTATCTAACACTAGTTTTATTGCGATTGCCATTAGTTTTGCGGTTATATGCATAACTATTTTTTGTTTACGAGTTGTCACTCAAATCAAAGCAAAACAAGCGCTTAAAGATGAGTTAGCGCAACACGACAACTTTGCCATGGGTATTAGTTTTGCATCTGAAATATCGGTTGTTATAGCCACTATAGCCTTTTTATTTGACGAAATAAGCGTAAGCACTGCACAGTCAAACCCGTTAAAAGTATTAATTATTATTGTTCTCTTATTCACTTTTATAAAAGTGGGCCATTTAATTCACAGAAAATGGATACTCCACAGATTTAATGAAGAAGCTGCCATACTAAAACAAAATGTATGTGCTGCATTGGTAGACTCAGGAATGTTAATCGCTAACTGTATTATTGCACTGGGCTTGTACACGTGGACGCACACGCAAGGGTTTAGCAACTTACTTATTGCTTGCGTTAGCTTTTTTACACTTCAGGGGATGTTTGCACTTGATAGCAAAATACGAGAACACCGTTTTGCAAAAGCAAACCAAGGTGCGTCACTACAAAGTAACTTTAACCTAGAAAATACATCTATTGGTATAAGATATGCTGGAAAATCAATTGGCTTAGCGTTGGCTGTATATGCTGGTTTATCTAGCGCAGCATTTCAAAACGGTAAAATGGTTGAAAACATATTTACACTTGTAATGCATTGCGGTGTAATGTGGATACTACTTTACGGCTTAACGTATGTGATAAAAGTTATCTCTTTACCAAATATTGATACGGCTCTTGAAATAGACCATCAAGATAATATTGGGGTAGCATGCATAGAATTTGCTGTTTTTTGTGCTATAGGTTATTTACTTATTAGTATGTTTTCTCTTTAGACCTTTTTTACTGAAAATACAGCAATTAAAACGTCTGCATTTAAGTAATAATGGTAATTACTTAGATGCAACAAGGTCCTAGCTCTATGCCGCCTGAAATAACGAACTATTTGTTAATTGACATAGACAACGAATTTAGCCGCGCATTTGCCGAATACTATGTAAATAGTAATGGCATAACAAAAGCGAGTACACTTATTGCTGCAGGCAGTAATACCCGCCAATTAGTAAAAATGATGTTTGACGAGCTTATTAAAGACTACAGTTATTGCGATCTTGAAAACGAAATAAGCGTTTCTGAGTTAATTAATTATTTAAAAGATCATCACGATTTACACGGAGTCCTTTTCAATAGCACCGATTATTTACTCGCAAGTGATAAGCAGCGCTTTATTTATAACTCCTTACATGAAGAACGCTTTTTAATAAATCTTGATGATACAGGCTATACACTAAGCCGGGTTACCGATGAGACGTTAACGGAACCTTCGCAAAATCATCACGATATAGCGCACACCCCACAAGATTTAATAGATCTCGCCGAACAACTTAATAAAAATAAATAATTGCGCACAGCCCCCAGCTTACTTACCATAGCAATATATATTTTTACGCTATGTAGTAAGTGACGCCCTATGCGAGTTCCTCATATTTATCAAACATCGAGTATTGCCCTAAACACCCCTGTAACTTTAGATGACGATGCTGCAGGGCATATTGGCAGAGTGCTGCGCATGAAAGTAGGCGAGCATGTATCTATTTTTAATGGCGAAGGTGGCGAATACCTTAGTGAAATAATTGAGGTAACAAAAAAAACAGTCGTCGTAATGCCATTAGAACTTAACCCTCACGATGTAGAATCTCCACTTAAAATTCATTTAGGTCAATGTGTATCTCGTGGTGATAAGATGGATTTTACAATTCAAAAGTCAGTTGAACTAGGTATTACCGAAATCACCCCTATTTTTAGTCAGCGCTGTGGTGTGAAACTAATGGGCGATCGTCTTGAGAAAAAACACCAACAATGGCAAAAAATTGCAATTGCTGCGGCTGAGCAGTCAGGGCGTAATTTTGTGCCAATTATTCACCCACCTATAGATTTAAAACAATGGCTTGCACAACAAACCGATGCAATTAAGCTCACTCTTCACCCTCGTGCTGAGCACAGCATTAAAACCATTACGGTACCTAAAGATGGCGTACGCTTTTTAGTAGGCCCCGAAGGTGGCTTTACCGACGATGAAATGGCACTAACCAAACAACTAGAGTTTGTAGATATTCGCTTAGGCCCGCGCGTTTTACGAACGGAAACAGCCGCTTTAACGGTCTTAAGTGCATTACAACTTCAATTTGGCGATTTAGCTAATTGAAATAACTAAAAGCACCCTCATATAAACAGTAACATTTATAGTAAGGCACAGCGCATGGCAATTAAGTTAGGTATTATTTCAGATCCTATTAGTGGATTTAACATCAAAAAAGACACCGGTTTTGCAATGATGATGCAAGCGCAAGAACGTGGCTACGAAATTTATTATATGGAGATGGACGATTTATCTCTTCGTAAAGGCAAGTCGTACGCTACAGCGTCTAAAGCGCAAGTGTTTAATAATGCAGAAAAATGGTATGAGCTTGAAGAAAAAGCCACTATAGCCCTTGCCGATCTTGACGTAATTTTAATGCGTAAAGACCCTCCTTTTGATACTGAATACATTTACGCGACGTATATTTTAGAACGTGCTGAACAAGAAGGTACGTTAATAATTAACAAGCCACAAAGCCTTCGCGATGCTAACGAAAAGCTGTTTACAGCATGGTTTAGCGAGCATACGCCAGACACACTTGTTACACGTAGCCAAAAACAAATTCGTGAATTTTTAGCACAGCATAAAGACATTATTTTAAAGCCGCTTGATGGCATGGGTGGCGCATCGATTTTTCGCATCAGAGAAGACGATGCCAACATTGGTGTAATTTGTGAAACGTTAACCGAGCACGGCAGCCGCTTCGCAATGGTGCAAAATTACATTCCAGAGATCAAACAAGGCGATAAGCGCGTACTAGTAGTTGATGGCGAAGTTATTCCATATTGTTTAGCGCGTATACCACAAAATGGTGAAACACGCGGTAATTTGGCTGCAGGCGGTCGAGGTGAAGCCCGTCCACTTAGCGAATCAGATTTAAAAATAGCGCAAGCTGTTGCACCAACGCTCAAAGAAAAAGGCTTAATATTTGTAGGTTTAGATATTATTGGCGATAAATTAACTGAAATTAACGTAACTGCACCAACGTGCGTACGCGAAATTGAAGCTGCTTATGATATTTCTATCACAGGTATTTTATTTGATGCAATTGAGCGTAAATTAGGTAAGTAATTACCACAATAAAAAGCCCATTAGTTTAAGCCTTTCATGCAATTAATGGGCTTTTTATGTCAATTTAAATAACTATGCCATACTCAAAGTTCATTAACTAAAAAGGGTGAAATCTATGCAGTCATTAGAAAATCATTTTTTAATCGCGATGCCGTCAATGCAAGACCCTTTTTTTAAACGTGCTGTTACCTATATTTGTGAGCACAATGAAGATGGGGCTATGGGCTTGGTAATAAACCAACCTATTGATGTTACTGTTGGCGAACTTTTAGATAAAATAGAAATTGATAACGACAAAACGCAAAACGCAGCAAAAGTAAGTGTGTTTGCAGGTGGACCCGTTAAAACTGACCGTGGTTTTGTACTGCACTCTCCCCAATCGGGTTATTCAGCAAGTCAAAAACTCAGTAGCGATATTATGATCACTACCTCAAAAGACGTTCTAGCAAACTTAACCACTGCACAAGCACCAGAGCAGTTTATTATTACACTTGGTTATTCAGGCTGGGAGCAAGGACAACTCGAACAAGAGTTACTTGATAACAGCTGGTTGATCATAGAAGCCGATCCGAAGATCATTTTTGATACCCCCGTTGAAAAACGATGGGAAAAAGCAGTTTCAATGTTGGGCTTTGATATTAGCCAACTCAGCCCTGAAGCTGGTCACGCATAATAGTAACTAACCCTTAGCAAACTTAAACAAGATACACATGACAAAAAAATCGCTTAAGCCGCAAGGCGAACGCACTGTAATGGGCTTTGACTTTGGCACCAAAAGTATTGGTATTGCTATTGGGCAAGAGTTGACCGGCAGTGCGTCTAGCCTTAAGGCTGTAAAAGCACAAGATGGCATTCCTAACTGGGACCATATCGCCGTACAAGTAGCCGAGTGGCAGCCTGACTTAATGGTTGTTGGTTTACCACTAAATATGGATGGAACATCACAAGAGGTTACCTTTAAAGCAAAAAAGTTTGCCAACAGATTGCATAATCATTATGGCATTCCTGTGCAAACACAGGATGAGCGCTTAACGACAGCGGATGCTAAAGCGCGACTTTTTGAAAGTGGCGGCTATAAAAACTTAGGTAAAGGTAACGTAGATAATATGTCTGCGGTTATTATTTTAGAAAGCTTTTTTGAATCTAGTTACGGTGAATAAACTGGCTATATAAACAACCCTTAATACAAATAAAAAAAGCGCCAATTGGCGCTTTTTTATTAATTACTTTTAAATTATTGATCGCTATTTTTATCATCAAGGCCATCAATAGTAACGCCCTGTAAAAAGCCCGCACCTTGTTGTTCGTTATTGCGCAGTTTTATCATTAAGCGTAAATCATTTGGCGAGTCAGCATGGTGCAGTGCATCAGCGTAGTTAATTCGCTGCTGTCTGTACAACTCAAATAACGCTTGGTCAAAGGTTTGCATGCCCATTTCTTTCGACTTAGCCATTGCCTCTTTAATTCCGCCAATATCGCCATTTTTAATCAGTTCAGCGACCATTGGTGAGTTAAGCAATATTTCAATAGCTGCAACACGGCTTTCACCATCAGCAGTCGGCACTAATTGCTGAGCAACAATGGCACGTAAGTTAAGTGCTAAGTCGTACTTAAGCTTATCGTGTTTTTCTTTTGGTACTAAATGCATAATACGGTCAATCGCTTGGTTCGCATTATTAGCATGTAGTGTTGCAACACACAGGTGCCCGGTTTCAGCAAAGCTTAGGGCGTATTCCATCGTTTCTTGCGATCGAATTTCACCAATCAAAATAACATCTGGAGCTTGGCGTAATGAGCTTTTAAGTGCCGACTCAAAGCTTTCTGTATCAAGTCCTACTTCGCGCTGAGTAATAATACTTTTACGATGCTCATGAACAAACTCAATCGGATCTTCAATGGTCAGTATATGACCTCGTTGATTACGGTTTCGATAACCAATAAGTGCAGCTAGTGAGGTCGATTTACCCGTGCCTGTACCACCTACAAACAAGACAAGACCGCGTTTAGACATAATTACATCTGTCAGCGTAGACGGCAGACCTAAATCACTCACATCAGGAATTTGCGTCACAATACGGCGAATAACCATACCTGCTCTATCGCGCTGCCAAAAAGCAGAAATACGAAAACGCCCTTCGTCGGTAGCAATCGCAAAGTTACATTCTTTCGTTGTATGAAATTCTGCTTTTTGCTTTTCGCTCATTGCAGATTCTACTAACTCAAGCGATTGCTCATCAGTCAGTCTATCGTCACTGAGAGCTGTTAGTTCACCGTTTATTTTTGCACTTACAGGTAACTGACTCGATACAAATAGGTCAGAACCCTTTTTCTCAATCATTATGAGTAAAAAGTCGTTTAAAGATAAAGCCATAATAATTTCTTACCCACCAAATTGTGTTTTGTCTTGCGCTTTTTCTTTCGCTGCCGCATTTGTAACAATACCGTGATTAACTAAATTAGTTAAACACTGATCCATTGTTTGCATGCCCACAGACGCACCGGTTTGAATAGACGAATACATTTGTGCAATTTTATCTTCACGAATTAAGTTACGAATAGCAGGGACTGCAATCATAATTTCGTGTGCTGCAACTCGCCCACCACCAATTTTTTTAAGCAGTGTTTGTGAAATTACCGCACGTAAAGATTCAGATAACATTGAGCGCACCATAGCTTTTTCTTCACCTGGGAATACATCAATAATACGGTCAATAGTTTTTGGTGCAGATGTTGTATGTAGCGTGCCAAACACTAAGTGACCCGTTTCGGCAGCAGTCATTGCAAGACGAATTGTTTCTAAATCACGTAACTCACCCACAAGTATTACATCAGGGTCTTCACGCAATGCACTACGTAGCGCGTTTGAAAAGCTATGTGTATCGCGGTGAACTTCACGTTGGTTAATTAAACTTAATTTATTATCGTGAACAAACTCGATTGGATCTTCTATTGTTAGAATATGGTGATGTTTATTTTGATTTATATAATCGACCATAGCGGCAAGTGTTGTTGATTTACCTGAACCCGTTGGCCCTGTTACTAACACGAGTCCACGTGGGGTATCAGAGATTGTTTTAAAAATATCTGGCGCACCTAAATCATCAAGCGTTAACACTTCACTTGGTATGGTACGAAATACCGCAGCAGGCCCGCGATTAGAGTTAAACGCATTCACACGAAAACGTGCTAAATTAGGCACTTCAAACGAAAAATCCACTTCGAGGTTTTGTTCGTAGTCCTTGCGTTGATTATCGTTCATAATATCGTAAACCAGACTGTTTACGTCTTTGTCTGCAAGGGCTGGTATATTAATGCGGCGAACATCACCGTCTACGCGTATCATAGGTGAAACACCCGACGATAAATGTAAATCGGATGCTTTGTGTTGCACACTAAACGCTAATAATTCGGTAATATCCATTTATGACTCCACAACTAACTGATAAATATATGGTTACAATAGCAGAACGACTCACATCCGCCTACGCTAGAATTGCAGACGCGGCAAAAAACACACAGCGAAACACTAACGAAGTTACTCTACTAGCAGTGTCTAAAACTAAACCAAGCGAAGATATTATTGCAGCTTATGAGCATGGTCAGCGCGAATTTGGTGAATCTTATGTTCAAGAGGCTATAGATAAAATAGCTCAACTACAGTCATATAGCGACATCATTTGGCATTTCATTGGCCCTATTCAATCAAATAAAAGTGCATTAGTAGCTGCTAACTTTGATTGGGTGCAAAGTGTTGATCGCATAAAAATAGCAAAGCGATTAGATTCCCAGCGCCCAGACGATAAACCACCTCTTAATATACTTATTCAAGTAAATATAAGTAATGAGGAAGCAAAGTCAGGTTGCCGCCGTGATGAAATAGATGAACTTGCCAATTTTATTAACCAATGTGAGCACTTAACACTTCGAGGTTTAATGGCAATTCCCGCTAAAAGCGACAAACTGGATACGCAAATTCAATCTTTTGAGCAATTACAAACTTGCTTTGATAAACTAAAGACCCAATATCCTCAAGTAGATACTTTGTCGATGGGTATGAGTAACGATGTTGAAGCTGCCATTAGCGCAGGCTCAACCATGGTAAGGATCGGCACAGACATTTTTGGAACACGAACTTAAAAGGTGATAACAGATTTATGTCAGATAAAAAAATCGCATTTATAGGCACAGGTAATATGAGCTACGCCATTATTGGTGGCATGGTAAAAAACGGCTTTAACGCAAGTAACATAATTGCGACTAACCGCAACCAAGAAAAGCTTGAAAAGGTAGCATTTGATTTCAAGGTGCAAACCACCAGTGACAATAACGAAGCCCTGCGCGATGCTGATGTAATTGTTTTGTCTGTTAAACCACAAATGATGGGCGATTTATGTAAATCGTTTCAAGAGTCGGGCGTAGATTTTAGCGATAAACTGTTTATTTCTGTTGCGGCGGGCTTAACTGTAAAACGTTTACGTGAAATGCTAGGCCAAGACGTTAAAATGGTACGTTGCATGCCAAACACGCCATCTTTATTAGGTCGCGGAGTATCAGGTTTATATGGTGCGGGCGAAACACAAAGCGAACACGAATTTGTACAACAAGTTTTTGAATGCACGGGCATTGTTGTATGGGTGGAAAAAGAGTCACAAATTAACGATATTATTGCTGTAACCGGCTCATCACCTGCTTACTTTTTCTTATTTATGGAAGCCATAGAAGAAAAAGCAAAAGCGCTGGGCTTTAACGATGAAGACGCTCGTCGCCTGGTACAACAAACAGCCCTTGGCGCTGCCGAAATGGCACTTAGCCAGCCTGACATTAGTATTTCGCAACTACGTTCAAACGTAACATCTAAAGGCGGCACTACTCACGCAGCTGTTGAGCACTTAAAAGATGAAGGCTTAACTAAAACCGTTGGCGATGCAATGGATGCGTGTATTGCGCGTGCAGAGCAAATGGAAAAAGAACTTTAAAACCACTTTTTATTGAAGGTTACACTATGAATGCCATGCAATTTTTAATCAGTACCCTGTTTGATTTGTTTTTAATGGTGGTATTACTGCGCTTTTGGCTGCAGTGGGCAAAAGCCGACTTTTACAATCCAATGAGCCAGTTTGTGGTTAAAGCCACTTCGTTTGCGGTAAAACCACTGCGTAAAATCATTCCGGGGTTTGGCGGACTTGATCTAGCATCTCTGTTGCTGGCATTTATAGTGGCTGTAGCCAAAATTAGTACTTTAATGCTTGTTATATATAATGCGTGGGCAATACAGCCTGTGCTTATTCAAGCACTTATAACGGTACTAAAAGAAGGCCTTAATTTAGTATTTTGGGTACTTATTATTCGCGCTATTTTAAGTTGGGTTAGCCAAGGCTATAACCCTATAGAAGCGGTTTTCCACCAGCTTACTGAACCAATGCTAAAACCAATTCGTAAAATATTGCCATCAATGGGTGGCTTAGATTTATCAGTTTTAGTGCTTATTATTGGTATTCAGTTTTTGCAAATGCTGCTTATGGATTTTTTAGTCTAATATGGATTTTTTAATTAGAGGCCCAAAGGCCTCTTTTTTATATGTTTTGAGGAATACATAATGAACCGTTTAATTAAGTTTTGTTTTATTGCTTGTTTAGCATTTGCATTTAACGCGCAAAGCGAAGAAATGCAGGGCGCACAATACAAAGAGCTTGGCCCTTGGCAAGTGCATTACATCGCCTTTCCTTCTACTTTTATTCAGCCAAAAATAGCAAAAGCGTACAACCTTGAGCGCAGTGGCTACAAAGGGGTTGTAAACATTTCTATATTAAAAAATGATGCCGATAAAACAGCACAAACGGCACAAACGGCAAAGCTTACAGGCACAGCTAAAAACCTACTTGGCAACAAACAAACGCTTACTTTTAAAGAAGTAAAAGAAGGTGAGTCAATTTATTACCTTGCCCAAGTTGATTACACCAACGAAGAGATTTTACGCTTTGAGATTGAAATACAACAAAGTAATCAATTTCAAAAATTACAGTTTCAGCAAAAATTTTACGTAGATTAATAACATGACCAAAACTTTAGTACTTGCTACAGGTAACCCTGGCAAAGTAAAAGAGCTAGCTAACATGCTAAGCCCTTTGAATATTAATGTAGTTCCACAGAGCGATTTTAACGTAGGTGAAGTTGCCGAAACCGGCACTACCTTTGTTGAAAATGCCATTATTAAAGCGCGCCATGCTGCTAAAATTACTGGCATGCCTGCTATTGCCGATGACTCAGGTTTGGAAGTTGATGGCCTAAATGGCGCACCCGGTGTTTACTCAGCCCGTTTTGCAGGCCCAGGTGCCAGCGATCAAGATAACATTGATAAGTTACTCGTAGATTTAGGTGATAACCCTATTCGCAGTGCACGTTTTTGGTGTGTACTGGTGTTAATGCGCCACGCAGACGACCCTACTCCGCTTATTTGTAGTGCTAGTTGGGAGGGCGAAATTACGCTCACTCAAAATGGCAACGGTGGATTTGGTTACGATCCTGTGTTTTTTGTAGCAGAGAAAAATTGTACGAGTGCTGAGCTTACAAAAGAGCAAAAAAATGCAGTGAGTCATCGCGGACAAGCGCTGCAAAAATTATTACTAGAACTACAGCAAAAAGGCGGCCTGTGAACCTTCCACCACTGAGCTTATATGTGCATGTGCCTTGGTGCGTGCAAAAATGCCCGTACTGCGATTTTAATAGCCACGGACAAAAAGGTGAAATACCTGAAGCTGAATATGTTCAACACTTAATTGATGACTTAAAAGCAGATTTGCACTTAGTGCAAGGACGTAAAATTCACAGCATTTTTATTGGTGGCGGCACACCAAGCTTATTAACTGGTGCAGCTTATACCCGTTTATTAAATGAAGTCGACAACCTAATTGGGCTTGAAGAACACTGCGAAATCACCCTTGAAGCCAACCCTGGTACAGTAGAAACAGGTCGCTTTAAAGATTACGTAAAAGCAGGCATTAACCGTATTTCTATCGGTGTGCAAAGCATGCAAAACGACAAGTTAAAAGCACTTGGTCGGATTCATGGCAGCGACGAGGCAAACTATGCAGCGCAACAAGCTAAAGAAGCCGGTTTAAATAGCTTTAACCTTGATTTAATGCATGGCTTACCTGGGCAAACACTTGATGATGCTCTGAGTGATTTAAAACAAATAATAGCGCTCGATCCACCGCATATATCTTGGTATCAACTAACTATTGAACCCAATACTCAGTTTGCTTCAAAGCCCCCTACCTTGCCACAAGATGAAACACTGTGGGACATTCAAGAACAAGGGGTTGAGTTACTCGCGCAAGCAGGTTACGTGCAATACGAAATATCGGGCTATGCAAAACCGGGCTATCAATGCCAACATAACTTAAATTATTGGCGTTTTGGCGATTATCTCGGTATTGGCTGCGGCGCACATGGTAAGGTTACTGATGCAAATACAGGGCTTATAACGCGTACCGAAAAGGTTAAACATCCACGCGGCTATATGGATTTAATTAAACCATATATGTATAAAAGCTGGCATGTAGAGCAGGACGATTTAGCGTTTGAATTTTTTATGAATCGCTTTCGCCTTGTTGAGCCTTGCCCAATTAATGATTTTAATAAACTAACAACACTGCCGCTGCAAAGTCAGCAAAGTGCATTAAACCAAGCAATAAATAAAGGTTTATTGACTCAAACAGACAGCCATTGGCAGGTAACCTTAAAAGGTCATCGCTTTTTAAATGACCTGCTAGAATTGTTTGTGTAGCGCTAAGGCACTGCACAACAATATAAAACTAATAAATATAAATCACCCTAATGGGTTTCTAACAACAAAAGGGAAAACAATGCGTAAACTCACTTTTATTGCGGCCGCAGTAAGCGTTGCACTACTTGCTGGCTGCCAGCAAACAACACAACAATCTACTTCAGCCCCTATTGCACAAGCAGTTCAATCACAACAAAGTGAAATAGACAAAGCCAATGCATTTTTTGAAGATACATTTAACCGCGATGTAATGAGCAGCCCTGTATATCAAACATACATGGGGATTAAGCAAGATTACGATAAATGGGACGATGGCAGCGAAGAAAGAAAGCTTAAAGATTTAGCACAAACAAAAGCTGACCTAGTTACATTAAAAGCAATTAATCGTGATTTGTTAGATGATGCAACAAAAGTTAGCTACGACTTAAAAAAACAGGATCTTGAAAGCTCAATTGCTGACTTTAAATGGCGCTACCATAATTACCCTGTGAACCAAATGTTTGGTACGCATTCTATGATCCCTGCGTTTTTAATTAATCAGCACTCAATTAGTAATGTAAAAGAAGCTAAAGACTACATTTCACGCCTAAATGGTGTAACTGACGTTATTGATCAGCTAATTACTGACTTAGAAACTCGTGCTGATAAGGGGATTATTGCTCCTAAATTTGTGTTCCCGCATGTTATAGATTCAAGCAAAAACATTATTCACGGTGCACCGTTTGAAAAAGGCGATGATTCTACATTGCTTGCCGACTTTAAACGCAAAGTAACAGCGCTTGAAATTAACCAAAACGAAAAAGACTCGTTAATCAGCGATGCATCAGATGCATTAAAATCGGCTGTTAAACCATCTTACTCTAAGCTAATTAATTACCTAGCGCAGCTTGAGAAACGTGCTGATGATCGCGATGGCGCATGGAAATTACCAGATGGCGAAGCGTTTTATAACAACGCACTTAAGCGCACTACAACAACAGATTTAACGGCTAAAGAAATTCATGCAATTGGTTTATCTGAAGTGACACGTATTCATGATGAAATGCGTGAAATTAAAGATAAAGTAGGCTTTAAAGGCGACTTAAAAGCGTTTATGCAGTTTATGAAAACTGACAAACAATTTTACTACCGTAATGATGCACAAGGTAAGCAACGCTACCTTGATGAAGCCACTGGACTTATTGATACAATGAAAACACGCTTAGATGAGTTATTCATTGTTAAACCAAAAGCTGATTTAAAAGTAAAAGCAGTTGAAGCATTCCGTGAAAAAGCTGCGGGCAAGGCATTTTACCAACAGCCAGCTCCAGATGGTTCACGCCCAGGCATTTACTACGCTAACCTTTATGACATGGAAGCTATGCCAACATATCAAATGGAAGCACTTGCTTACCACGAAGGTATTCCGGGTCACCACATGCAAATCGCTATTTCGCAAGAACTAGAAGGCGTTCCTAAGTTCCGTAAATTTGGTGGTTACACAGCGTATATTGAAGGTTGGGGTTTATACTCAGAGTTCATTCCTAAAGAAATGGGCATGTACTCAGACCCTTACTCAGATTTTGGTCGTCTTTCAATGGAGCTATGGCGCGCATGTCGTCTAGTGGTTGATACGGGTATTCACGCGATGAAGTGGACTCGTCAAGAAGGTATTGATTACTACGTAAATAACACGCCTAATGCAACATCTGACGGTGTTAAAATGGTTGAGCGTCACATTGTAATGCCTTCACAAGCAACGGCTTATAAAGTGGGTATGCTTAAGATTTTAGAACTTCGTGAAGACGCTAAAAAGCAACTTGGTGATAAGTTTGATATTCGCCAGTTCCACGACGTAGTGCTTAAAAATGGTCCTGTACCACTAAATGTACTAGAGAACTTTGTTAATGAATGGGTAGCAAGCAAAAAAGCTTAAAACCAATTTAAACAATTGCTTTAAATATGAAAGGTCGCATTTGCGGCCTTTTTTGTTTTATAGTAGTAAAAAAGATTTTTGGAAATAATAATGGATTTAAGCATACAACTACTTAATGCGCGTATTTCAAAGCAACAGTTAAATGAGCTCGATAACGACTTTAAGCAGTTAAGCCCTGCTCAGCAAACTTTGCAGCTTAACCATTTATATGACAGCGCCCAACGGTTAAGTGTTAAGTATGACTTTATGCAAAACATAGCAACGCGGATATTAAGCTCTAACACAGCGCCTTCTCCATTTATTAATCAACTCACTAATATTGACGCATTGAGCTTTTTTACCCCTGCGCTGAAAGTAAATAAAGGCTTTTTAGTACAAGATACACAAGGAAATAACGTACTGCACAATGTGTTTAAGCACGCCGATGCTACAAAGCTGCCATTTAACTATGTGCGCTCTTTGATGTTGTTTGAATCAAATGATGAGTTAGCTAAAGCGCTGGCGCAGCCCAACTCTCATGGCTTAACACCGGTTGCCTGCTACATAGCCTATGCAAATAAACCTAGCACACCGGTAAAGCATGAATTTTCAGCTTTGTTAGCATTAATGGAAATAGAGCAAAAACAAAATCCTAACGCTAAACAACAGCTTGCCAACGTAATAAAAGGGCAAAAAGTTAACGAGACCACAATTTTACTGAGCGCCGCTTACTTGCAACGCTCAACGGCGCAAGTTGCTCACTTAATCAAGGCGCTTTAATTCACTCACAACTTCTGTACGCACTCTGTCTATGGCATGTGTAATAGATTGCGCAGCACTTTGGTGATCAACCATATTTGGCCAATTTGTTTGCCAGACCTTTTGTAAGTCTTTTGTTTTTAAATGTACTTCATCAACGGCTAAGTAGTTTAAGTCATGAATTAAGTTAACTTTAACCCAGCCTTTTCTGGGGCTGCCATCTATTTTGTTATTATCGTAATGTGCCGCAAATACAATAAGCTCAAGCTCGGCTAGTTCTTGTAAGATTTGAAAGCTAGCAATGCGTGTATTGTTGTTATCTTCACTTGCCTCCATCCGCCATGCATTATAACTAAAGCCTATAAACGCAAATACTACGCTCGCTATAGCAGTGAAAAAATACGAACGGGGCGCCAGTACAAACTGACCATATTTAGACTCTGACATATTATTTCCTAGAGCCTGTTTATCTTTCGAGGTTAAATTTGCAGCAGTATGTTTGGTATTTAGGCAAGGCAGAGCCTATGCAGTGTGGTTATTTCCCATAAATAGGCGGTAACGTGGAATAAATGCCAAACATGCGCTGCCGAAGGGTTCTGCCTAGGGACAATTTACTCTTTGTTGCCTACATGGATGTAGGTAAGGGGCGTGAGCAGGACGCGGAAGCTTAGCTCGGTTTTTACTTAGCCCGCTAGGTTACAAACCTCACGCCGCGATTAAATCGCACCTAGATTGAACAAATTTTAATTCTGAAAGGTCAACAGGCCCTAGTCATTTAAGTAATATTCAACACTGGTTACCACTCTTATATTTTTTATTTGCGGTGTGTTTGAATCTCGATTACTGATACTAAATTGCCCTTGGCGAGCTGTTTTTATTTTGCCTAATTTTGAATTAGAGTCTTTAGCAAATTTATTAGCGACTTCACGCGCTTTTTCAGTTGCTTCTTGCACCATCGCAGGCTTTACATCATTGAGGCCAGTAAAGATGTATTCAACTTTTGTTTCGTAGCTATCTTGCACTATTGCGATATCTTGTTTAGCAAGCTGGCTCACTTTGCTCAGCGCGTTTTGCACTTTATCTGGCGCAGCAGAATAAACAATAATATTTGAGCGCACTATGTATCTAAATTGCTGATTTTCATTGCTGTATTCACGTGCTTGCTTATCAATAACTGACTGGCTACCTATTGTTATTTCATCATCGTCAAAACCATGGAGTTTTAAAAAAGCAGTTACAGCATCATTTTTTTTCTCAACCCGGCTTACTAATTTTTCAAGGTTATTGTCGGCATCACTAAATTGCAGAGGCCAAATTACCGTATCGGCTATTACTTCTCGCTCGGCCAATCCCTTAACCTGCACAGTACGTTCCATCCCTTTCACACTCAAAGCGGTACTTTTTAAAATAAACCCTAAGCTAATTAAGCCTATACTTAAACAAATAGCCGCTATAACAATGTAAAAACCGGGGTTTTTATTCACAATAATCTCCTTGATTGATATCAATAATAAGCATCGAGACGCTCGAAATAACACAGTAAACAGGGTACATTGAGACTATAAATAACGCAAAATTTAATCAGCCTAGGAAAAACCATGAGCCTTAAGCGTATAACCCAATTTTTTAACCCAAGCTCAGTGGCCGTTATTGGCGCCTCTAACATATCAACTCGGGCTGGTTTTGTGGTTATGCGCAACTTACTTCAAGGTGGCTTTAAAGGGCCGATAATGCCTGTTACTCCAAGCCATAGCGCAGTACATGGCGTACTTGCTTACCCCTCTATTGCTGACTTACCAAAAGTACCTGACCTTGCTGTTATTTGTACTAACAAAAACACCTTAATTGATATTATTGAGCAGCTTGGAGAGCTTGGCTGTAAAACCGCTATTGTTATTGCCGATGGGCTGTCTGGGGAGCAAAAAAGCGCGCTTAAAGCATGCGCTCAAGCCAAGCAAGTTACTTTGCTTGGACCCAACTGTTTAGGCTTGCTGATCCCTCATATTGGGTTAAATGCGAGCTTTTCACATACCGTGGCAAGCCCAGGTAAAATAGCATTTGTATCGCAATCAGCAGCAGTATGCTCAACCATTTTAGATTGGGCTAAAAACAAAGAAATTGGCTTTTCATATTTTGTATCAGTAGGTGATTGCCTTGATATAAACTTTAATGAACTACTCGACTTTTTAGGTCGTGATGCTAAAACCAAAGCTATTTTACTCTACATAGATAACATTGAAGATATTCGTGGTTTTATATCAGCAGCAAGAGCCGCGGCCTTTAGTAAGCCTGTAATTGCGATTAAAACAGGTAAAACAACTGCAGGCGCACTTGCAGCCGAAATTCACACCGGCGGAAAGCAAAGCTCTGACGCTGTTTACGATGCGTTATTTCAACGAGCGGGTATGCTGCGTGTAAATGATTTACGAGAGCTATTTGCAGCGACACAAACACTCGCCATGCATCCAAAATTATTAAAAGTAGAACAACTGACAATTTTAACTAATGGTGGCGGCCCAGGTGTTATGGCCGTTGATGAGCTAATTCAAAGCTCCGGTAAATTAGCAGAACTAAGCATTGAAACCCGAAATGCGCTAAATAAAGTCATTCCGCAATCAGAAACCACCTCAAACCCTGTGGATATTTTTGGCGACTCAGCACCTGCGCGTTATAAGCAAGCATTAGAAATTTTACTGCACGCAAAAGAAGTTAAAAACTTACTGATTATCCACACTCCCTCAGCGCTTGCGCCCAGCGAAGACTACGCCAACATTATTGTAGAAACCTTACAAACATTACCTAAAATGGCGCGCCCTTACGTTATAACTAACTTTATGGGTGAAGACGCATCTTACGCTGCCAGAAAAGTGTGCTCAAACAACGCAATACCCACTTATCGTACGCCCGAAGGGGCTGTTGGCGCATTTATGCACTTGGTAACGTATCGTCGTAACCAAAAGCATTTAACGCAAACACCTGAGTCGAACACTGATGACGCTAAAATAAATAAGGTGGCAGCTAGAACCCTTATTAATGAGTTTTTAGATGATGGACAAAGCTACTTACCTACTCATCAGGCAAGCCAAGTATTAAACCACTATGGTATTAAATGCATTCAAACTGAAGTGGCTTACACCCCAACAGAAGCCAAAGAGCAAGCCATTGAGCTTGGTTTTCCAGTCGCATTAAAACTGATTAGTCCAAGTATTGCCTCAAAGTCTGAAGTAGGTGGGGTGGTGCTTAATTTAAACGACGCCAACGAGGTTGAACAAACTGCTTTTGCGATGCTTATCCGTATTAAAAACACTTATCCGGATGCTGTTATTGAAGGGTTTTCATTACAAAAAATGGCGCCGCGAGCAGGCGCAAATGAGCTGCGAATTGCAATTAAAACCGAGTCTAATTTTGGCCCAGTTATATTATTAGGTGAAGCAGGCACCGGCCTTGAATATGCACAAGCCGCCGTTGCTCTGCCTCCACTGAATATGAACTTGGCAAAGTATTTAATTGCCGCAGCGCACGACAAAGGCGTATTAAAGGAGCGCATACTCCCCGAGAAAGTTGATAAGTATCGTTTATGTGCACTGCTAACGCGTATTTCTCAGTTAGTTATTGATCAACCCGATATAAGCTCAATGGAACTAAATCCTATACTTGCCAGCAATGGGCAGTTTTTAGTGCTCGATGCCACTATGACACTTAACCGCTATCAAGCTCAGAGCAATCGTAAGCGCTTATCTATTCGTCCCTACCCTATTGAACTTGTTGAAGTGGTAACACTTAAAAACGGCACCCAAGCTACGCTTAGGCCTATAAAACCAGAAGATGAACAAGCTCATAAAGTATTTGACGAGTCACTTAACAAAGAAGACAGATATAAACGCTTTTTTGGCGAGCTTCCACAGTTTAACCACGATCAACTCGCTAAAATGACGCAAATTGATTACGACCGTGAAATGGCGTTTATTGTGTGCCAACGCTTTGAAGGTAAAACCCGTACACTGGGTGTGTCTCGCGTCATTATGGACCCCGATAACTTACATGCTGAGTTTGCTATTGTAGTACGCTCAGACTGCCAAGGCTTAGGGCTTGGTCGTATACTAATGAGCGCTGCAATTAATCACTGTAAACGTCAAGGTGTGGAGTCGATTGAAGGCATAACCTTACCAGAGAATACAGGGATGATCGAACTTGCCCGTAAGCTAGGTTTTAAAATTAGTCGCGACTTTGAAGAAGGCAGTATTAACATGGTACTTAAACTTAAATAATGAATGAACCGCAAACGTTACGCCAAAAAATGGCTTGCCTGTTTGAAGGTACAGGTCAATATCAACGCTCAGGGCATATTCTTGATATTGCGCTCATTAGCATAATAATGATTAACGTTGTAGCCATTGTTATTGAGTCAATCCCAAGTGTGGCAGAGCAGTATTACAACGAATTCTTAGTTTTAGAAATTGTATCGGTCGCTATTTTTGCTATTGAATACTTAGCCAGGCTTTGGGCCTGTGTAGATAAAACACAATATGTAGCAATGGAAGGCTCGAACAGTAAACGCAGATTAAAGTATTTTTTATCACCACTTGCGTTAATCGACTTAATAGCGATTTTGCCAAGCTTAATGATGTTTTTATTTCCTCTCGATTTACGTTTTTTACGCATACTCAGATTATTAAGAGTATTTAAACTCACTCGCTACTCACGCGCCATGCAGCTACTTTTAAAAGCCTTTAACGATGAAGGTAGTTCATTAATGGCTGCTTTTTTTATAATGGCCGTTGTGCTTATTTTAGCTTCATGCGGAATTTATTTAATTGAGCACGATATACAACCCGATAAATTTGGCTCTATTCCTGCGGCTATGTGGTGGGCAATGGCAACACTAACGACCGTTGGTTATGGCGATGTAGTACCTATAACGCCATTGGGTAAGTTTTTCGGTGGCGTTATCACACTACTGAGCATGGGTATGGTCGCTATTCCTACCGGATTACTGGCGTCTAGTTTTTCAGAACAGATACGTAAACGGCGTCAGTTTTTTGAAGACGCAGTGCACGAGTCAATTCAAGATGGCACACTTAATGATACCCAACAAGTACACCTAGAAGAGCTACGCCATAAGTTAGGCTTGAGTAAACTAGAAGCTAATAAGGCCATTAAAACGCAGTTAAATGAGCATAACAGCCATTTGTTTTGCAGACACTGCGGTAAAAGGCCTTAAACAAGTACTGCTATGATTAATTAAATATATCACTCCAATCGCGATTAATAAGCGCGAGTACTTCGGTATTAGGTACCGGTTTACTAAATAAATACCCTTGGAAATGCTTGCACCCTCTCGCCTTTAAAAAAGCAAGTTGGTGCGAGCTTTCTACGCCCTCAGCGACACACTCTTTGCCTAAACTATCTGCAAGCGCGAGTGTTGATTGGATAATGGCCTCATCATCAGAGTCTATGCCTATGTCTTGTACAAAGCTTCTATCTATTTTAAGTACATCAATAGGGAAACGCTTTAAATAAGTAAGTGATGCGTAACCTGTACCAAAATCATCCATGTACAATCTACAACCCAACTTTTTAAGTTGTTCCATGCTGTGCAGCGCTTCTTTTGAATCACGCATTAATATTGATTCGGTTATTTCAAAAACAATTGCCTCAGATGATACACCTGAATTATTTAACGCTTTTTTAATTTCAGGTACGAGTTCTTTAAACTCAAAATCTAGTGCTGATAAATTAATAGATAAATACAGGTTAGGTGAGGCTTTTCGCCACTCTTTTAACTCCAATAAAGCGCGCGCAAAGGTCTGCAGCATAATTTTTGTAATTAAGCCTATCCCCTCTGCAGCCAGCGAAAACTCTTGAGTTTGTACTAGTTTATTTTCGGGCCAACGAAGCAGCACTTCAAAGCCTTCTGTTTTTTGGCTCTTAGCATTAATAATAGGCTGATAGTAATTACAAAACTCTTCTTCTCGATACGCTCTAGTAAGCTGAGATTCAAGATGCAGCGCTCTTTGAACATGCTGGTTCATCTCTTGCTTATAAAACTGGTAGCGCCCTTCTAAAGAGTCTTTTGCATGATATAACGCTATGCTCGCAGCTTTTAAAAGTGCGGGGCCTTGCTCTGCGTCATCTGGCGATATCGACACACCAATACTTAAATTAACGTTTACAACTTGACCATTAATCGCAATATTTTGATTCACGCAATCCATCAACTTAGTACATATTATAAGTACTTGCTCTATCTGATGAATATCTTCTACTAACACGACAAACTCATCACCACCAAATCGCGCAACACTATCCGATGGTCGCAAAGAGCACTTTAAGCGCTCAGCAACTTCTTTAATTAGCTCATCAGCCGCTTCGTGCCCTAATGAGTCATTAAAGTATTTAAAACGTTTAATATTGATATGTAACAAAGCCACTTTGCATCCATGCAGTTTTGCTTGTTCAAGGGCGTGTTCAACGCGGTCATTAAATAATGTACGATTTGGCAGCCCAGTTAAGGCATCGTAGTTGGCCAATAGGTGCAGCTCGTTTTCAGCTG
Source organism: Pseudoalteromonas sp. SR45-1 (assembly GCF_014163655.1). Classification (NCBI taxonomy): domain Bacteria; kingdom Pseudomonadati; phylum Pseudomonadota; class Gammaproteobacteria; order Alteromonadales; family Pseudoalteromonadaceae; genus Pseudoalteromonas; species Pseudoalteromonas sp. SR45-1. Next base: position 23,185 of record NZ_JACJDR010000023.1, read on the forward strand.
ATTTTTGTGCGTTTATATCGGTTAAAATAATGACATAACTATTAAGGCGCTGCTCGTTATCGGCCACTGCACTTATTTTCACAAGTACATGACGCGATTCACCATTAGCTAAAACCACACTGTCTTCGCACGAAAAATGCTCCCCAACAGATAGCTTTTGCATAATGCGTAAATAATCAAAACGATTGCTGCGCGATATACCTAAATTTAAAGTCCGGCTAGATAACGACTCAGCGGTGAAGTTAAAGGCGGTTTGCAGTGATTTATTAGAAGCCCGAATATTTAAGTTTTTATCGAGTATAAACACCCAATCACGTGTTTGCTCAAATGCTGCCGTAAATAGTAAAGCGTGTTCTTCAAACACCATCTCACGGGTCATATTTGTATAAGTACCCGCTACTTTTTGTGGAGTTTTATCATCCCACTCAACTACTTTTCCAAAGTCCTTATACCAGCGCCAATAGCCTTTTGCATGGCGCAGGCGGTAGGTACAATTAAAGTAACCTTTATCGGTAGATAAAAATTCAAGCCACTCTAAGCGAAATAGCTGTTTATCTTGCGGATGAATTTTAGATAAATATTCATCAAGGCTTACGGTTTCATTTTCGTAGCCTAACTCACTCGCTAAGCGAGGTTGGTAAATGCTTGGGTTGCTCGACTCCCAATCCCAAACACCCGATTCGCTGCCTTCAAGCGCTAATTTTAAACGCGCTTCGCTTTCTTTACTTTCTTTATTTGCTGCCAATAAAATACGCTGAATTTTATTACGGCGCATAACCCACATAACAACAAAACCAATAAACAGCATGGCGTAAAGCACCATAAAATAAGGTGCACGCCAAAGCGGATACTTTACTTTTATTTTTAAAATAGCAGGCGAGGTATATTCGCCAGTCAGGGGGTCTTTAGCCCAAACTTTTAATTGGTAATTACCTGGATTCAATTTTGGAAACAATACGCGGTTGTTATTTCGAGTATAACTTTTTTGTCCGTTATCGAGTTGATACTCATAAATAATGCGTTCTTGATTACTAAATGCCATAGCCGAAAATGCCACTTCAAGCCCAATATCATCATGGTTTAACACAACCTCGTTAAGAGGCTGTTTTAAATCAAGCGATAGATCTCGTGACATTAAATCAACTCGCGTAATATTTACGTGATCAATAAGTGACTGGTAATTTTGGTTTTCCATTGGGTGAAAATAAGTAAAACCTTTTAAGCTACCATACGCAATATGGCCATCTTTAAGCTGTGCCATGGCGTTACTATTAAACTCAGCAGAGAGTAACCCTTCTGACGTAGAAAATTGTTGAAAATGAAGTGTTTCTGGGTTTAATCGCCAAATGCCTTTATGGCTACTCATCCAGATCATGCCATCATCATCTAGCACCATATCGTAAAGCAATGTGCCTAATTTATTCTTCTCTAAATCGATTGTATGTACTAATTGATAAGTAGATGCGTCAAGGCCTATCAAGCCAAAATTAGAAAGTGATATCCACAATATATTGTTGTTATCAATTAAATAAGAAAGCACGCTAATGGCTACGTTTTCGTGCTGCTTTGGCACTTTGTAAATCATTTTAAGTGCTAAATCACTTGGGTTTACTTGATATAAAATTCCAGCATTAAAAAATAGTGGCGAGTCTGGCTTATTGCTCAACGCGGGTAAAAAGCCATGAGCTAAAAAGGGTTCAAACTGGTCAAACTGGCCACCCAGACGCGTTATTACTTGAGAATCTATATTGTATATAAATACCCCATGATCTGAGTGCACAAAGTATAGATCGCCATTTGGCATGAGTGTAACGCCATGCACTCTACCAGTAATCAGCTCTTGATCAGCAGGGTTATGCACTTTTGGTTCGCTAACTTGATGCGTTACAGGGTCAAAAATAAATAAACCACGGTTTGTATAAAGCCATAAATTATCTTTATAGGGCGTTATTTCATATACGGTAAACTCAGTGGTGAGTAAGTCGACTTTGTAGTCTTTTAAATAAGCTTTACCAATATTTGTTTTTAAATCAACCTCGGTAATACCGTTATGCGTTGCAAGCCAAAGCTTGTCTTTATATTCGGTAATCCCCCAGATAGAGTGATGTGATAAACCATCCCCCCCGAGCAAAGTGCCATCGACATTATTAAAATGATAGCTGTCGTGAGATAAGTAAAACGCTCCATCAGTCTTAGTCGCAACCCATGTACCACCCGATTTATCTTTAGCCATATCAATAATACTGGTATCGGCAAGTGTGTACTTACTTTTGGCTATTCGAGTATTTTTAATCAGCTCTTTTGTGTTTAAATCAAATTTAAACAAGCCTTTGTCGGTAGCTAAATCTATTGTTCCGTGTTCGTTTACTATGCTCCAAACATTTAAGTCACTTAGTAATACCTTACTTTTAAAAGGTAAATCTGGGCGTTCAAACATTTTTGATAAGTTACTAATATCAACTTCGTATAAGCCTTGTACCGCCCCTACTAACAACTGTTTATTTTCACCTAATGCGAAAGACTTCACATTATTTTGGTAAATATGCTCAGCTTCACCTTTTAAATGCTGTAGAGGTCTAACTTGCTCGGTGGCAATATCAAATACGTATGCACCATGGCTTGTACCTATAAATATATAACCATTGTAGGCAAACAGCTTTCTCACAAGGGTATTTTTATATTTAGCCGGAAGCTCAAAAATAGTTGTTATTTTTCCGGTTGCGATATCAAGCTTTGCAAAATCGCGGCCTCGCCCAATCCAAAGTGTTTTTTTATCAACGGCCACCATACTAAAAACAGACTGATTGATAATTTCTTCTTCACTGGTCGGTTTTTCTAGAAATTGCTGATATGAATCTGTTACGGGGTCGTATCTAAACAGGCCTGCAAGTAAAGAGGCTATCCAAATGTGCCCTTGAGGGTCTTGGTAAATACGATCGATGATCGCCTCTTCTAACTCACCATTAGGGCCGTTTATTGGAATAACTTGATAGCCATCATAACGATTAAGCCCGGCCTCTGTCGAAAGCCAAAGGTAACCGTTAGTGTCTATAAGCACTGTATTAACGTAGCTTTGTGATAAGCCTTCGCTAGGAGATAAACGTTTTACTTGTGCCTCTACTTGGCAACTTAGAATAGTTATTAAAACTACAAAGCAACTAATGATCCCATTAACGTATTTACTCATGCTTATTCCATATTATTATTTATTATTATGGGTACTCTAGAGCGACTATATTTCGATGTTTGTAAGTATCAAAAAGTACTTGTAAAGCAAGAGTATATGTTAACACCTGGTTAAAACCAATAGCACAATATAAATCAGCTACGTTTTCATATGCGAAGGTCTTTATCTCTCTATTTTGCGACTTTAAGAGTGTTGAAAGCAATTGTTTTGCAATCCCTTTACCGCGATGTCCCAGCGCAACAAACATGGTAGATAAAAATAAAAACTCTGTTTTATCTTGTAACCTACATGCTGCCACTATTTCATTATTATAGTAAGTAACCCATACCTTATCTTGTTTATTAGCACGCCCTCTTACGCTGTGCTTTTTGTAGAATTTATTCACAAGTGGGGTTTTTAGTTCATTTAACACTTCAACTTTATACATTTTTATATCGATATTTAGCTAAGCATTAGCGCTAAATACTGTTCAAATTTTTGTTTCAAAACCATTTGCTCTGCCACTGGGCGGCTGTGGATTGTGTTGTAAACTTGCTCTCTCGTTTTTTTATTACGCTTAATTTGATACGCCCAAAAAGACGCTTCATAATCTAACTGAATTTGATATTTTTCTTCACGTGGTAATAGGCATAAATTAAAACTCACAATACTTCCTCATTCGCTTTTAAGATTATTTGATTCCCCCTCTAAACTGGGCAAGAGGTAATCTCCTTGTTATTATACGCGTCTTATTTTATTTATTTCTGTAGTAATTGGAACTGATAATGAATAGACATTTTAGTATCTTGTTATTATTGGTAAATTTATTTTTTAGTGCCTCTTGTTTTAGTCATCAATACAACCTCACTTTTAATCGTCCGCAAAGTACACCTCAAGCTGATTATGCCCTCGAGCTATTAAAGTTAGCATACGCAGATATCGGTTTTAAAATACATATAATCGATTTTAGTCACAAAAATGCTTTGCTCGCTGCAAATAATGGCGTACTTGATGGGCAGTTAGGAAGAGATGCAAGCGTTGAAGAAAATTACGAAAACTTAATTAGAGTCGATTATGAGCTATTTAAGTTTGACTTAGTATTATATAAAAACTGTTTACCTAACAGTTTAGAACAGCTCGATAGCGTCGCAATTGTTGATGGCTACCCTGTGCAAGAACATTATTTAGCAAGCACACAGTTTGCAGGGAATATTATTAAAGTTAAAAGCATGAATACCCAACTTAATTTGCTTGCTCAGAAAAAAGTACAGGGAGCTTTGATGATTAACTTTATAATGCAAAATAATGAGCTCCCGTCACCTCAAGGCTGTTTTGTAAAAGAAGTATTGAGTACTTATCCGCTTTATCATTATTTAAATAAACGTAATGAAAACTTAGTAGAAAAGCTTAAAATGTCATTAATTAACCTAACTAACAATGGCACTGCGTACGCACTAAGAGCCAAATATGGATTAAGCTTTTAAAAGTCGAACCCTTGCTGCTGCGCCTGCGTGCTTGGCACTGCATTTTGCTGCTTTTTTTGAAGGTAGCGCTTGTAGCGCTGCTGGCACAAACTAAGCACCTTCTTTTTTTGGTCGTTCGATAAGGTATTCCACGAAAAGCGCTCATCCCGACTACGATAACACCCTTTGCAATACCCTCTGTTGTTAACTAAGCAAATACTTTTGCAAGGACTTGGAATATCAAATATTTCAATTTGTTGCATGCATAAGTACCGCCCAGTTGAAGAGGAGGTATTAGTATAGCGTTATTTTTGAGCAAAAAAAAAGCAGCAATTTAATTGCTGCTTAGTTTTGTTGAGCTGGGATTATTAATACTCACAGCTATTGGTATTTATCTCTGTTTTACGGTGAAATGGCTTAGCGTACATGGCCAGCACTAACGGTTTTAACTCTTCTGGTACACAGGCTAAACGCTGTTCAAACGTCGCTGTATCTGGAGAGTCTATTACCGCCTCTTTACAGCCACCAGCAATGTAATTACCTGGGTGCAAATAAAACGAATCTACAATTTGCCTATCAATTGTTTTAGCAAGCTCTTCAGCACTATCACATTTAGATTCGATTGGCTGTCCAAATGCTAAATGCACATGCCCTTTAGCTGAACTAAAACCTTCAACAATACTGGCAATATCTTCACCCGCTGACTTAATATATTCACCATGATGCTGTTTATGATAAAGCTCTTTAGCCTTAGCAATTGCACACGGTTCATATTGATAAGAAATAGAAACAGGCACTATTTTTAACTCTTTAATATAATCGCCAAATTCTTTCTTTTGTTTACGTCCATTTAATTGCAACATTTTTAAAAGGGCAGGATCTGTTTGATCAAAACCGTCTTTTGCACGTCCTTCTTTTTGTGCAATCCAAATAGAATTTCCACCGATTAAAGAGTCATAGATATATGACGATAACTGGGTTAATGCTTTTAACATTTCTTTTGGTGCTTTAGCAGAGCGCTTAACAATGAAACTTTTATTTAAACGCATAAGCTCAGTAATGTAAGGTATTTGCAATAAATTATCGCCAATAGCAATACGCACTGTTTTCATTTTATGCTGATATAAACCCCAATTAACTAATGCAGGATCAAGCACTATGTCTCTGTGGTTTGAAATAAATAAATAGGCCTGATTAGCGTCTAACTGATCTAGCCCAGAAAAGGTAACTTTTGATGTGGTGCGCTTCACTAGTTTATCTAAGTATTGCGCCACTTCATTTTGCACATCTTCAACGGTGCTTACTTTGCCCCATTTTTTGCGTAACTGACTTCTTACCATTGGACGTGCAATAAAAGGCACTGCCGATAAAAAGCGCGGTAAATTATACTTTGCTATTACATCAATAAACGCATCATCGTTAATCAAACGTGTAAGCGACGCCGCAACTTCGTCGTCGTTGTATGGGCGTATATCTGCGTATTTATCTTCTAATTCACTCATTACTACATCTACAATGTTAAAAAACGGCACGCTAAAGCGCACCGTTTATGTCTATATCCGATTATAACTCAGCCAATCTAAAATGCGAAATAACCAAAAAAACGATTTTTTATTTTAGCAACTTGCTTTAAAGCCGAGTTTAATTACCTTCTATGATCACAGGCTTGCTTATAAGTGCAAAAAAACTGATCAGTCTAGCAAAATACCATGTTCTCAATCTGCTAGTGGGCAGACCACTACTACATAGCCCTCTAATCATTTGGTAGTAATAGCATTAACAAAGCCTTTCTTTCGTAGTACCTTAAGCCCATATTTTAGATTTTTGATGGATCGTAAGCCTCTTTTTTACGATTTTAACTCTTTCAGATCCACTTATTTTAGGGCTCATAATGAACATTACTATTCTTGATAACGCAACGTTAGCTAAAACATCTCTTTCGTGTATAGAACAACTTGGTAAATTAACGACTTATGAACTTACCAGCCCAGAGCAAGTTATTGAGCATTGCCAAGGCGCTGATGTATTAATCACTAATAAAGCAGTTTTGAATCGCGATACAATTAGTCAGCTAACACAACTGAAATTAATTTGCGTAAGTGCAACCGGTACTAATAATGTTGATTTAGAAGCCGCTAAAGAATTTGGTATTGCCGTAACTAATGTAGCTGGCTACTCAACCCCTTCAGTTGTTCAACATACATTTTCTTTAATTACTAACTTACTGGGTAACACCCACCGCTATCAGGCGGATTGCCAGCAAGGCGCATGGCAAAAAAGTGAAATGTTTTGCATACTCGATTACAGCTTTAACGACTTGCAAGGTAAAACATTTGCCATTATAGGCGGCGGTACGCTAGGCAAAGGCGTTGCTAAAGTGGCTGAGGCATTTGGCGCTAATGTTATTGTTGCAGAGCGTAAAGGGGTTAAATGTCGCGATGGTCGTACGCCTTTTGAAGACGTCATTAAAACAGCCGATATAATCAGCGTACACTGCCCGCTTACAGATGAAACACGTGATTTAATCGCACTTAATGAGCTTAAAATGATGAAGCCAAGCGCTATAATTATTAATACAGCACGTGGTGGTATTATTAACGAAGCCGACTTAGCAACAGCGCTTAAGCAAAACCTAATTGCTGGAGCGGGTGTTGATGTACTAACTAAAGAACCTGCTGAAACTTCAAATCCACTTGCTAATTACACAGGCAATAACTTATTACTTACTCCACATATTGCATGGGCAAGTACTGAATCTATTGTGCGTTTAATTAATGAAGTAAGTTTGAATATTGCGGCATTTACTAAAGGTGAATCACGCAACCGCTTGGTTTAATCATTTTATTGTAGTAATCAAATAAGCTAAAAAGTGGCTGTTTTTACTAATATATTTAATATTTTATTAGATAAAAACAGCTTGACTCACTTAACAAACTGATTCATAACAACTTATCAATATGGTCTACTCTTTGCTTTAATACAGTTAATAACCAATTAAAAATCTTATTAAGGTAAATAAAAATGAAAAAATCACTTTTAGCAGCCGCTTTAATCGCTCCATTTTTAACAGGCTGTGTTATTGCCGTGTCAGATGGCGAAGCTGAGACTCATTGGGCAGGGAAAAACTCATCAAGCTGGCAAGCACAGCATAAAAATAATCGTGAAGTTATATCGGAGCTAAAAATGGATAGCAGCTATCAGTCTGTTTTAACGCAATTAAAAACGCCTAATTTCACTGAGCTATTAAAAAAAGATGATGATGTATACCAAGTACTTTTTTATGTAACGCATAGCAAGCATTCAGATTCAAAAACAACAAAAGATGAATGTACGCCACTTGTATTTAAAAATGATAAGTTAGTGGGCATTGGTGACACCGCTTTAGGTATGATCACGCAGTAACCAATAAAAAATGTTCGATACAAAAATGCCAATATATGAATATTGGCGTTTTTTGTATATTAAGTTTTTAGCGTGCGACTATTCTATCTCTCCCTGCATCTTTAGCGGCATATAAGCCTAAATCGGCCTCTTCTAATAATGCTTGCTCAGCATACACCTTACCACTTTGTGTAGTGGCAATACCTATACTTATAGTGATGTGGTCTGCATTTAATGAAGCTTTATGTTCTATATTCAAAGCATTTACAGCATTGCGTAATTTATTAGCAAACTCCATTGCCTCGTGCTTATCAATTCCTGGTAGCACAGCAGCAAATTCTTCTCCGCCATAACGAGCAATAAAGTCACTGCCACGTTCACATTGAGCTGCAAGTGCTTGCGCAACATTCTTTAAACACTCGTCGCCAGCACGGTGTCCATAGCAATCGTTATAGCGTTTAAAGTGGTCTATATCCATAAGTAACACCGATAGCGGTGTGCCACTTCGTTTGCTGCGGCGCCATTCTCGAGATAAGTTTTCATCAAGGTAGCGTCTATTTGGTATCTCAGTTAAGCCATCTATCGAAGCTAGCATTTCTAGCAAATCATTTTTTTGCTTTATGAGGAGTTGGTTGCGCACTCTAACGCGAACAATAGAAGGACTAAATGGCTTGGTTATGTAGTCCATTGCACCGAGCTCTAAACCCTTTGCTTCATCATCATGGCTACGATTGGCTGATATAAATATAATAGGAATAGACTGAGTTATTGGGTTTTCTTTAAGCTCCACAAGTACTTGATAGCCGTCAATTCCAGGCATAATTACATCAAGGATTATTAAATCAACTTGCGCTGTTTTTACAAAGGTCAGTGCTTTTTCACCACTGTCAACTAAGAACACGTCGTGCTCTGCTTTAAGTGTTTTTTCAAGTACTAATCTGTTGATTGGATCATCATCCACAATAAGTACTTTAGCTCTTTTCGACATCCCTAACCCCTAGCCCTTTTATAAAAACAATTACCTGTTCTAGCTGTATGATAAGCTCTTGTAGTGTAATCTCAATAGGCTTATTAGTTGTTTTAAGCGTTCTTTCACACAATAAAGCACAATGTGATAATCGTCTAAAACCTAAATTACCTGCTACACCCTTGATACTATGCACTAAACGTACCAAATCATCCTTATTGGTTGTTTCTTCTAGTTGCGATAGCTGGGTTTCACACAAGCTAGCAAACTTATCAATCATCGTATTAAGTAGTTTTTCATCCATACTAAACTGCGTTAAAGCAAATGATTTTTCAAAAAAGCTTGGTTTAACTAAGTTTAAGTCAGCAATTGCATCAATAAGTACTTTAGCAACAACCGGTTTAGTTAAATGTTTATTCATGCCGCACTTTAAAGAACGTTCTACATCAGCAGGCTCGCAATGAGCCGTTAAAGCAAAAATAGGCAGTTGCTTTGCGTCAAACTGTTGACGAATCAAAGCGGTTGCTTGACAGCCATCTATTTTCGGCATTTGCACATCCATCAATATTAAGTCAGGCTTCAAAACTTGCAATAATTCCATACCAATTGATGCGCTTAAAGCCGTAACAACATTTACGTTTGCTTGGCGCAGAACACTGCTAATTATTTCTAAGTTAAGCTGATTATCATCAATGGCTAATACAAGTAGACCCGATATATCAGCTTTACTTTCAGTTGCACTGTGTACTGCGGCACTTGTATTAACTATAGGCTTTTGCTGAGAGTTCAAACTAAATAGCCTTTGCCCTAATGCCGATGCTTTAACGTGATGCGCAGCTAAGTGCTCGCTTGTCGGTAAATTAAGTGTGTGCTGATGATTAATAATAATTACCGATGTTTCTTTAGCTGATAACGAATCATTAATCGCTTCAACATTTAAAAGTGCAGGTAAGTCAGCTGCATCAATTATTATTTTTTGAGTATTAGAGAGCTTAATTGGGTATTTCAGTACCTCATCTAAATTAATATTAGCAAGTTCGTTATATGCATTTGTCACCTGCTTAAGCTCTTTACTTTGATCAGATAAAATAGCCAATGTATTAGTCGGTAACACTGTGTTTTTAGTGGTATCAACTAAAAAGCTAATACTGAAATAAAATTCGCTGCCGTGGCCTTTTTTACTCTTTAAAGCAATCTCCCCACCCATTAACGATACTGCATGTTTAACAATAGCTAAACCTAGCCCAACCCCTTGGTGTATGCGGGTTGAAGATTCATCACCTTGAGTAAAAGCATCGAATAAGCGACTTTGATCAGCTTCATCTATACCCATGCCAGTATCGATTACTTTAAAGCAAATATGCTGTTGCTCTAGGCTATCGCTTTCAATAAGTTCCATTTTTAAAGTAATGGAACCTGTTTTTGTAAACTTAACGGCATTAGTTAATAAGTTACCTAATATTTGCTGCAAACGTATACTGTCGCATATCAAATCAGGTGCTATTAGCGGGTCAATATCAATAACAAATTCAATACCTTTTCCTTCGCACAATGGAGCCGTTAAGCTTTCACAAATATCCACCAGCTCAACCATGCTAAAAGACGCTTGTTTTAAATCGGTTTGCGAACCTTCAATACGTGCAAAATCAAGCATTCTATTAAGCATTAATAACAAGCTTTGTGCTGCATGCTTAGCTTGATCCGTTTGTTGTAATTGCTTTTGCGTTAAGCCTTGCTCAATTAACATATCAAGCAACCCTAAAACAGCGTTCAAAGGGGTACGTATTTCATGACTTAAATTGGCTATAAAGCGGCTTTTAGCTAGGGTTGCTCGTTCGGCATCAAGTTTTGATTTAGTTAAGGCACTTACATCCTGAATGTGTATAACATAATAAGCTGGATCGCGGTTTTCATCCCAGACAAGCGATACACTTAGTTGCAACCAGCTTGTTAAACCCCCTTGAGCAAGCGTTAAATGGTATACGCGTTTTTTGTCATCTAGCAATTGCGCTAAAGTGCTTTTTATTTGCTTCCACTGGGAGTCATCAAATAATGCTTTCAACTGCTCCCCAACTAGTACTGGCTGATCAGAAAACTGCTTTCTTGCTGCTTTATTTACTTGCAATATTGTGTGTTCAAGCGAGAGTAAAACCACGCAGTTAGCCGCAAATTCAATTGCACTTCTAAATTTAGATTCAGATGATTTTAAGGCCAATAATGTTTGTTGCTGCTCGGTAATATCGCGACCAATGCCCATGGTTCCTAACAGGTGTTGGTGCTCGTTATAAAAAGGTGCAATAGTAAGTTGATACGATTTTGTATCGGTTTCTATTCGCTGTTCAACACTATTTCTGTTTTGTAATACTTGTTTTTCAAGCGCATTTATTTGCTGATCATTGTCACCTAAATCATCTACATATTTACCAACTAATGCAGTTTGATCTTTACCGATATATGCCTCAAATGCTTTATTGCATCCTAAGAATGAACCATCAATATTTTTAAAGTAAATAAGGTCTGGCACACTGTTTAGCATAGTGTTGAGTAAAGCTAAGTGGCGCTCTTTCGCTTCGTAACTGCGGCTTAGTTTTTCTGATTGCAGCTGAACTTGGTCGTCCAGAGCTTTATTTGCACTTTGTAATGAATCAACTAACTGTTTGTTTTTAGTAAATACACGCTTCACTTTAGAAAACCAAGGTTGCCAGCTCAGTGGTACTTTGTAATTTAGCTGCTCTTCTTGTTGTGTACCGTTACTCTCAAGGTATGACATTAAGTGAGTCATCGGCTTTATAAAAATGCGCTGACTTAACCAAAAAAACACGCCAAACATAATACTTAAAAATAGCGTTAAAAAAGTAAACTCTAGTAATATCTCATACTTAATTGAGCTTATTAATTGGGGTTTGTGCTCGAAAAATCCTGCGTGAATAGGTAACTCATCCATAGGCTGCATAAAGTAATTACTATCACTAGTTAATACTGTTTTTTGACTCTGATGATCGGCCAAGTCTGGCCAATAATTTTTTAACGCAGTCGCTTGCTCTATTACCTGTTTAGAGCTGGCGATAATTTGATGCGATTGGTTCATAAAAACGTATTCACCACTGTTCGGTGACACCTTTTTTAACCACCCAGAAATTGCTTGAACATCATAAATTAAAATAATGTAATCGGCTGAGCCAGTGCTTCGTTGTCGACCAATAGCAAAATACGAATTGTCATTCACTTTAACAATAGGGCTTGAAGTAAGTTTGTTTTGCGCAAATTTTGGCTTAAATTTTCCATTTAAAATTTCAGTAAGCATTAAACTTTGGCTTTTGTTGTGCCTGCTTACATAAGCAAAACCATTATCATCAACATACGCTACAGCAGATAATGACTGCATTAGCGCAAGCGTTGTATTAAACGAAGGCCCTAATGTAATAGCCTGCTGCCACTGCATTAATGCCTTAGCAGATAACGCAAACTCACCTTTACCTACAATTTCCGTACTTTGATCAATAAAATGACGATAATAGTAACCATCATATTGATTTATACCTTCGAGCAAATCTTGATTTATTTTGGGATAAGTCACTTGCTCGTATAAGTTAAACATGGTGGTAAGTAGATTACTCACCGAGTCCATCCCGTGGGTAACTTGCGCTGAAACATTTGTAAAGTCAGCTTGGCGTTTTTCAACCGTCCGCTCAAGCTTTATATTATATAAGTGCAAGCACAGTAAAAAAGCGACAATCAATGGCACTAACAGCGCAATAAATAATGAACGATAATAATGCTTCAGAGGTAAAAAATTCAATGTACTGCCTGCCATTTGGCTCGAAAATCAATCGATAGACTATCGAGCCAATTTGTTAAGCGCAAGTTATAAATTTTCTTCTGCAAATGACGCTAAGCGACTACGCACAACACCGTTGAGGTTTATTGTTGCGCTGCCTTCAAAGTTTTTAAAGCGCTCTACTATGTACGTCAAGCCCGATGTTACTGGCGTTAAATAGTTACTATCAATTTGCGCCAAGTTACCTGTACAAATTAATTTAGTACCTTCGCCGCAGCGAGTAATAATCGTTTTAAGCTGAGATGCCGTTAAATTTTGGCTCTCATCTAAAATTACCACTGCATTTTGAATGCTACGCCCGCGCATAAAGTTAACCGATTTAAACTGTACATTAGCCTTCTCCATTATGTAATTTCGACTCGATATTGGATTTTCGTCGCCTTTGTGCAATACCTCCAGCGTATCAGTGATAGCTGCAAGCCATGGCGCCATCTTTTCCTCCTCAGTGCCTGGTAAAAAGCCTATAGACTCTGCTATTTCTGGCGTATTACGGGTGACTATTACTTTATCGTAAATACCTTTTTCGATGACCATTTCAAGGGCGCTGGCAAGTGCTAACAAGGTTTTACCACACCCTGCTGGTCCTGTTAAAATAACAAGCTCAATACTTGTATCCAGTAGTGCATCTAATGCCATCCCTTGATAAATATTTTTGGGCTTAACGCCCCATGCTTGTTGATGCATTAAACGCTCAACACCAATATCTTTGAGCGTTATGTGCTCGTCATCGTACGATTTAACACGAGCCGCAAACTGCTCCCCTCCATCAAGTAAATATTCATTACAAAATACATCAGGGATTAAGTTTTTAGGCACATGATGAAACGTATCGCGTCCGTGTTGCTGCGTATTACACTCCCCTACATGGTCCCAAAAATCACCTTCAATTTTTTTATAACCACTAGTGAGTAAGCTGATATCGTCAATAAGTTGGTCGGTACGATAATCCTCAACATATTTAAGTCCGGCGCCTTTGGCCTTTAAACGCATGTTTATGTCTTTTGTAACAAGTATTACTTTTGAATCACTGTGCTGCTTTTGTAAGTACACGGCGCAATTAATAATACGATGGTCGTTTTCGTTACCTGGCAAACCAGAAATGGAGTCGGCAAATAAATGGTCGTTTACAATAATGAGGGTACCTGCAGAGCTCGCTTTTGCCTTTTTGTTACTCGGCAGCGCCACGCCTTGTAGCATTTGTTCAGGCGTTGCATTTTTAAGAACTTCATCTAATCCACGAATAGCGACGCGCGCATCACGGCTTACGTCGTGTTTTCTGTCTTTTATATGGTCAAGCTCTTCAAGCACCGTCATCGGAATTACAACGTCATGCTCTTGAAAAGACAAATAAGCGAGTGGTTCGTGAAGTAGTACGTTGGTATCTAGCACATACATTTTACTTTCAAGGTTCGAAGCTTTTTCCATAGCACTTTCCTTACGTTTTATGATTTTTATGCTATACCAAAATAACTAAGTAAAACGGGCAAAACTTAAACCTGCAATACTTAATTGCTAAGGCATAATGTAAGTTTAGTCTATTTGTCATAAAAGTCCGTTTTATTACAAACTGTAATTAGTTTTGATTTACCTAAAAAAGAGTCATAAACAAGCTGTTTTAATAGTAATAATTAACACTTACAAAATTAATTAAAAGTGAGCCAAATAGCGCCTTGCAGTGGTGTTAGCTTACAGGTAACATAGCCGCCTTTTTCATCATAGACGAGACATACATGAATTTTTCCTTAGGTCAGCGTTGGATCAGTGATACAGAGTCAGATTTAGGATTAGGCACCGTTGTTGCCATTGAAGGCCGTCAGGTCAGCATATTATTTCCTGCCAGTGGTGAAAACCGTGTTTATTCTAGTGCAGAAGCACCTGTTACCCGTGTGGCATTTAATCCTGGCGATGTGATCAAAAGCGTTGAAGAATGGGAATTAGAAGTAGAGTCTATTGAAATACAAGGCGAGTTACTTTGTTATCACGGCACCCGTGTTGATAATGGCGAAACGGCTAAACTTAAAGAAACCTTTTTAGATCATTTTATTAAGTTTAATAAACCACAAGATCGTTTATTTGCAGGCCAAGTAGATCGTTTTGATCGCTACACACTTCGCTACCAAACGTGGTTACATAAATTTGAACGTGAACAATCGCCTATTAAAGGTTTAATTGGTCAGCGTGCTAATCTTATTCCGCACCAGCTTTATATTGCACAAGAAGTGGGTAAACGTTTTGCCCCACGCGTACTTTTATCAGATGAAGTAGGCCTTGGTAAAACAATTGAAGCGGGCATGATACTACATCAACAAATTATTAGTGGCCGTGCGAGTCGCGTACTTATTGTGGTGCCTGAAAACTTACAGCACCAATGGTTAGTAGAAATGCTACGCCGCTTTAACTTACGTTTTTCTATTTTTGATGAAGAGCGCTGCGACGAAGCGTTTGCAGATTCTCCAAACGTATTTGATACAGAGCAACTAGTACTTACCAGCCTTGAGTTTTTAACCAAGAAAAAACGTTGGTTTGAACAAGCAACGCTTGCTGATTGGGACCTTTTAGTAATAGATGAAGCCCATCACCTAAGTATCAATAACGGCAAGCCAAGCTCTGAGTACCAACGTATGGCAGAGCTTAGCCAAGATATTCCGGGCCTTATTTTGCTTACAGCAACGCCTGATCAACTTGGTCACAGCAGTCACTTTGCGCGTTTACAATTACTCGATCCGGATCGTTTTTACGACTACGACGTGTTTAAAGAAGAAGAAGCAAATTATAAAGACGTAGCGCAAGCTGCAAATCAATTACTGCAAGAGCAAGCTCTGGACGACGCAGCCAAAGCCACGCTAATTGAGCTATTAAAAAAAACCGACATTACTGATATTCTTGAAAAAGCACAGCAAGGTGATTTACCAGCGCGTAAAGAAATACTTAACATGCTACTCGATCGCCACGGCACAGGTCGTATATTATTTAGAAATAGTCGCAGCGGCATTGATGGCTACCCTAGTCGTAAATTACACGCCTACCCAATGGCATTGCCAAAGCAGTATAAAACGGCTATGTCGGTTCTTGGTAACATGGGCGGCATTCAAAACCCTGAACTAAGTGCACACCGTGCTCTGTTTCCTGAAAAAATATTTCAAGAATTTGAAGGCGAAAGCGCAAGCTGGGGTTTATTCGATCCACGTGTAGATTGGTTAATCGACACTCTTAAAACGCTTAAGCGCGAAAAAGTACTGCTTATATGTGCTAAAGCTGAAACAGCTATCAGCCTTGAGCAAATACTGCGTGAACGTGAAGCAATTAAAGCGTCGGTATTTCACGAAGGCATGTCGATTATTGAGCGTGACCGCGCTGCTGCATTTTTTGCAGACGAGTACGATAATGCACAAATATTACTGTGTTCAGAAATTGGCTCAGAAGGTCGTAACTTCCAGTTCTCGCATCACTTAGTGTTGTTTGATTTACCACTAAACCCAGATTTGCTCGAGCAACGTATTGGTCGATTAGACCGTATAGGTCAAACACAAGATGTGAACATTCATGTGCCATATTTTGAAAACACCGCTCAAGAAGTACTGCTACGTTGGTATAACGAAGGTCTAGATGCATTCGAATCTACATCAACAACTGGGCAAATGCTTTATAAAGAGTTCCGTGATGACCTACTTGAATATATTTCTGCGCATAACTGCGATGAAGACGAACTCGATCCATTACTTGAGCAAGTAGCACAACAAAATGCGGTACTGCGTAAAAAAATGGAAAGCGGACGAGATCGTTTACTAGAGCTACATTCATCGGGTCAAGGTGCTGCCGACTCGCTTGTGACTGATATCGAAAAACTCGATAACCAGTTTGAATTGCCAAGCTACATGATCAACGTGTTTGACACATTTGGCGTAAGCCAAGAAGATAAAGGCGAAAACACCATTATCTTAAAGCCAACGGAACATATGTTAAATGCATCGTTCCCATCGCTTAAAGAAGACGGTATGACGGTTACCTTTGATCGCGACACGGCACTTTCGCAAGAAGACGTACACTTTATCAGCTGGGATCACCCTATGGTGCAAGGCACCATGGATATGATTTGTGACGACGACTTTGGTAGCGCATCGGTAGCATTACTTAAAAACAAAAAGTTACCGCCTGGTACCTTTTTTGTTGAGCTTATTTTTGTTGCAGAAGCAATGGCACCAAAAGTATTACAAGTTGGTCGCTTTTTACCGCCTACACCAATTCGTATATTGCTCGATAAAGCAGGTAATAACCTAGATGAAAACGTGGCATTTGAAGGCTTTAATCAGCAGTTATCAGCCGTTGGCCGCCAAACAGCAAGTAAGCTTGCCGGTGCATTGCAAAGCGTTGTTCACCCGATGATCACTACCGCTAAAGATATGGCACAAGAAAAACTTGAAGTTATTCGCGCAGCGTCACTTGCTAAAATGCAAACATCACTCAGTGAAGAGCAAGAGCGACTTGTTGCCCTGAAGCAAATTAATCCGAATATTCGCCAAGAAGAAATTACCTTCTACGATAAGCAACGTAACGACCTAACTACGTATATTGAAAAAACGCAGTTACAACTTGATGCAATTCGCTTAATAGTGGTTTCACACTAAATATTTAGTTTTTAGTCTTTTGAGCCGACTCCAGAGTAAATTTAGAGTCGGCCATTAAGCTTAATTGATATAAATAGCTGTATCTTTTTAAACTTCATTTAAAAACCACGTGTTCTTATTTTATTATGAGCCAATTCTACCCTCTCTAGCTATATATTAAGCCCTTTGTTGGACTGTTGATTTTGCCCAACATAACCGTATCTAAAAACTCAAGCTGCACTCTATACAACTATTCTGTGAGATAGTTGATAGGTTTATTTTCCCTTGCATAAAGTTGTTTTTTTGTTAACCTACTCGCCTTCCATTTTAGTCTTTTTGAGGTGTTTATGGCGTTTCTATCTCGTTCGATATTGGCGTTATCCATGGCGCTCTTAAGCACTAGTGTCTTTGCTCAAGCCCAATGCGATGTTGAATTACGTCATGGTTTAATTATTACTGACGATGCAATTCGCATATTAGATAAAGGCCAAACTCGTGTCCAAATTAATAACAATAACCAACTGTTTATTCGCGGTTATTGGGTTGATTTAAGCGATGACGAAAGCAAAGTACTCGAACAGTTTAGTAATGGTATTCGCCATACAGTCCCCGAATTAGTAAACCTTGCTACCGATGGTGTTAACTTAGGCTTAAGCGCTATTGAACACGTAGTTGAAGGTATGTCAGACAAAGAACCTGAAGTACTTAAAACACAATTGCAGTATGTAGAGCGCGCGCTAATGGATAAGTTTAAGCGCGGAGATGACTTCTTTTTTATAGCCCCTCAATCACTTTCGCAAATAGATGATTTTTTTACTAAAGAGATCAGCCAGCAAATTCACTCTGCTGTTCATGGATCGTTAGGTGCTATTTTGGTATCACTTGGCGATGCGTTTAAATCGCGTGAAGGTAATATAGAAGATCGCATTAACGACATGGGGCAACGCATGGATATTATCTCAAGAGAAATTGATAAATCGCTACAAAAAAAGGCACATCAATTAGAGCTTAAGGCTTCTGAGTATTGCGAATGTTTAAATGCACTCGATGTAACCGAGTCTCGCTTACAGGCAATAGTACCTGGTATGGCCGATTACGATTTAGTGCAAATAAAGTCTTAGAGTACGTATTCGTTTTTAGAATAAAATAACACCGAGTATAAATATACTCGGTGTTTTGCTTTGTAATTGATTAAAACTAAGCGCTTCTACTTTTTATTCTAAATTGGTGAGCCCGGCGGGATTGGCAGCACTTTAAAGTTGTTTGGCCATTGCCCTTTAATTAAAAACTGATTTACTTGCTCAGCTAAATATTGCTTAAACGCACTCTCGCCAGTACTTGTATGGCTCAGCATTGAGTTTTGGTTAAAGTCTTCACTTAACTTAACTAAGTAGTAACGTAACTGCGCTTGCACTTCAGGGCTTACACTATCGCTTGCTACTAAATCAGCCATGGCTTTTGCAGTTAAAAATTGCACGCGCTGAGTGATTTTACCTGTCATTGTATTAGGTGATGACGCGTTAAACACTTGGCTATATAGCTCCTCAAGCAACTCATCTAAACTATAAAAGTCATTACTACGCGCTTGCTGCTGCGCTAGGCGGTTTAAACGTTGTGCGTTTAATAAAAGCGACAAGCTGTGCTGCACTGCAACCTCGGGTAATGCCATTGCATCGAGCGTTAACCCTGTGCGCCCCACTATGCTCTCGCGCGACTTAGACTCGCCATACGCTTTTGGCGGAATTAGCGATAGTACCGATTCAGGAAGTAATAAGTTACTTGGCTTAAGCGTTGCAAAAATAGCGTTTACCGCTTCTTGCTGTGTTTTTTTATTAACGACTTGTGCGCCTTTTACGGGTGAATCACCACGTGTTTCGTATTCGTAATCAACACCGGCTATAAGCTTAACCGCAGCCTCAACCTGAAAACGGTGAAACAGATAAAGCGGAACTAGTTTTTCCTCTAATTGCGATAATGAGTCGCCCGTTTTAATATTATTAATACCAAACTTCGAAAGCGCTTTTTTACGTACGTCGAGAACTCTTAAAAGCTCCTGAGAAGGATTAGTGCCGTTATCCCATAGATGAGCTGTTGGATGTGCGCCACCTTTAGCACGAGCGTCGCTATCTGATATAAACTCAAGGCCTTTGGCTTTGTTCTCTTTTAAAATAGCAGCAAGTTCTGCGCTTTCATCTTGGTTAGTAAAATCGCTATAGCCATATTTAATTACTTGGGTATCCCACACGCCCATGCCTGTTGCATAGCCGCGCGTTACATCAAGCTTACCTTGTTCATTAAAACTAAGTAGCGGATGTGGGTAATCCATTACTGAGGCTCTATCCCCTACCGATGCTGCAAAGTTATGAGCAATACCTAACGTGTGGCCAATTTCATGTGCGCTTAATTGGTGAATCCGATCAAGCGCCATTGCTTGCAAGTTTTTAGCAACTTCATTGCCTTTTAAATAAGGAGCAGCGAGTGCTTCAGCTATTAAAATATCTTGGCGAACACGCAATGAGCCAAGTGTTACATGCCCTTTAAGTATTTCACCTGTACGAGGGTCGATTACAGAACTTCCGTATGACCAACCACGCGTTGCACGGTGTACCCATTGAATGACGTTGTAACGAATATCCATAGGGTCGGCGCTACTTGGCAGCACTTTTACTATAAATGCATTTTTATATCCTGCAGCAGTGAATGCGTCGTTCCACCATTTCCCACCTTCAAGCAAAGCGCTTTTAACGGGCTCTGGAACGCCAGGATCAAGGTAATAAACAATTGGTTTAACAGGTTCACTAATAGGTAAACTTGAGTCCTTTTTAGTTAGACGATGACGCGGTATATAACGCACATACATAGACTCACCAAGCGGCGCTGCGTAATCTTTATGTTCTATACTCCAAAAACCTGATTGCGGATTAAACTTACGAGGCGTGTAGTTATCATCTGGTAATTGAATAAGTGAATGATGCATATGAACAGTAAGCGCATAAGGGTCGGCACTTACTTGGCGAACAAATTCACCTGGTTTTGTGCCCTTAAATGTAAGTACGGCTTCAAGCTCAGTGTTTTTTACAAATGCTTTTGAGCGATTCATATAAACGGCGCTACGTGATTCATCAAGGCTAAAGTTGCCTTGCTTACGTGCAGCAAGTGTGCGGCTTACGCCATGTACATCACTTAATAAATAAGGCGTATAATCAATAAGTGCTGTGGCTTTATCCTCTGCAACCACTTTAAAACCAGCAAGTATACTTGATGCAAACGCTTCTTTAATACTTTGCTGTTCAGCCTTGTTACTTGTATTAGCACGATAGTAAGTATTTACAGCCCGCAGCATTACTTTGTCGCCAAAACGCTCAAACTGCACAAGGTGAGTATTACCAAGCTGACCTCTATCAAGGCCTATATCGTTAGAGCCAATACCGTAAGGCAAGCTTTGTTGCAGTAAAAATTGTTGTTCAAACTTATCAACTTTTAAATATACTTTTCCCTTTTGGGTATCGTAAAAAAACGAATAATAGCCCGGAAAATGATTCATTTGCGTAGTAAATTCATCAATTGACTTAATTGCTGCGTGCGCTTGAGTTATGATAGAGCACAGCACAGTAAAGAATATGTAACTTAGTAGTGGTATTTTTTTCATAATCTTATCTTTGTTATTTGTGTTTTAAGTACGATTAGGTGGTCCCATTATAGGGTGCTATTTAAACAATACAGTTATTTAAGACGAATTTCAGCGCTCTAAGCTAATCTCTCTCACATTATGATTGGTTTTAACACGTTATCAGGAAAATAGAATGCGTAGACTCCCTCCAGTATTACTTGAAGATGGTTGTTCAAGAGAACTTTTATCATTAATTCGAACAGTTTTAGCGGCATGTAAAGAAATTTCGTTTCGCGTTGGTCAAGGCGCGCTTTCTGGCGTATTAGGCTCAACCCTTGATGAAAACATTCAAGGTGAAACTCAAAAAAAGCTCGATGTATTATCTAATCAGCTGTTAAAAGATATTTTACTGGAATCAGGTACGGTTAAAGCAATCGCCTCTGAAGAAGAAGACTACACAGTAGCAGGTAACCCAGACGCTAAGTTTATAGTGGCATTTGATCCACTCGATGGCTCGTCAAATACGGATATTAACTCACTTGTGGGTACTATATTTTCTATTATGGAAGCGCCTGAAGGCTCTGCCGCTGCTGATCAAAGCATATTTATGCAGCCCGGCCATAAGCAAGTTGCTGCAGGTTACGTACTTTACGGGCCATCAACAATGCTTGCGCTGACTACAGGTAAAGGCACGCGCCTGTTTACTCTTGATAAAACACAAGGCAGCTTTTTACTTACACAAGATTTTGCCGAAATCCCTGCTGATACAAACGAATTTGCCATTAATACGTCTAACCAACGCCATTGGCAGCCAGCTATGCAAAACTATATCAATGATTTGCTAGCAGGCGATACAGGCCCGCGCGCTAAAAACTTTAATATGCGCTGGATTGCAGCAATGGTGGGCGATGTACATCGCGTGCTTAGCCGTGGCGGTTTATTTACTTACCCTACCGACACCAAAGATCCTAAAAAGCCAAATAAATTACGCCTACTTTATGAAGCAAACCCAATGGCTATGTTAGTAGAGCAAGCTGGCGGTATCGCATCAACCGGTACCGAGCGTATTATGGATATTCAGCCTGATGCAATCCACCAGCGAGTAGCCGTTATTTTAGGTTCTAAAAACGAAGTAGAAACGTGCTTGGGATATCATAAATAATCGCTTAAAACGGTTGTCCTCAATTTAAAAAACCGCATTCAATTGAAGTGCGGTTTTTTTTAGGTGAGGTTTTACACCTCGCTTTTTAAACAAATCAAACTTTTACTAACGCAACTATTTGAGCAAGCTTTTGATGATTAAGCTCTCCCATTTGCTCGCTATTACTGAGCGCATAAATAAAACCTTCATGCTCAGTACAATCAATGTCATCTCGCGATTCAATTACGTTTGCCCAAAGCTCCAAATCATCTAAGTCTATTTCGTTACTTAAACAGCGTTTAAGCACATCAATTAAAACCTCGGTTGAGAGAGTATAGTGAGCTTTATTGCTATCAGCAGGGCTTGAAACGATAACCGATATAGCTTCGTCCCTTTGCTCTCCAAATGTAATAAATTCAGCTAATGCTTTTTGTGTATTCATAATATTTGTTATTATTGGCTCACTGTTACTAAAAAGAATTATAATGACTCAACTTAACTGCACTCAGTGTCACAGCACTCTAACGTGTAATGTAGACGATATATCAGCGTGTTGGTGCAATGAGCTGCCGGCTATTTTACCGCTTGATATCACAGCAACAAGTTGTTTATGCCGCAAGTGCACGCTTAATAAAATAAATACTTTTTTAGAGGGTGTTTATACACAACCTATTAAAACCCAAATAGACTTTGCAAAGCAATATAGAGGTAACGACAATTTAATTGAAGGGCTCGACTACACCATGCAAAGTGGTTACATGGTATTTAGTAAGTGGTTCTTTTTAAAGCGTGGTTCGTGCTGCAAAAATGGTTGTAAAAACTGCCCTTATGGTTTTAAAAAGTAAAAGCTATTTAATACAACTACGAGCAAACATTGATTTTTATCTTCTCATTTTCTTCTCTTTCACTTCTCCTTGTGAGTAATATTTTTAAGTACTGTTATTTACAAAGAGGTTTAGAGACGCTGCGGCTTTAACGTGAGCAAGCTCTAAACCCACAACACATCTACTTTTCTCCTGTGGCGATGGGTAATGAATCACTTGCACCCCACTCACTCCACGAACCATCATAAACGCTTAAATTACTGTAACCACATTCAGTAGCAAATAACGCTAAAGCACACGCTGTAATACCTGAGCCACAGCTAAACTGTAACTGCCGCGCATCATCAACCACGTCACTAAATATCGCTTTAATTTCGGCAAGTGGTTTAGCTTCACCTTTATTAAGTAAATCCATAAAAGGCAACGAGCGACTATTTGGGATATGCCCGCTACGCATGCCTTTTCGGGGTTCACTTTCTTCGCCTGTAAAACGCTTATAAGCACGTGCATCTAGCAATACAGTGCTGGGCTCATCAATTGCGTCAACCACTTGTTGGCTATTGATAAAATACTCAGAATTATAGCTTGCCGTAAAATCACTTTTACCTAACGATTTACTATAACCTTGCTGTGTGGCGTAACCGCTCTCTAACCACTTTTTAAGGCCACCACTGAGTACTTTTACGTTGTGATGCCCCATAGCTTTAAACATCCACCACGCCCTTGCTGCGCTAAATAAACCGCCATCTTCGTATACAACTATAAACGAATCGTTATTTACTCCTGCATTTTGCATCACGTGGGTAAACTGCTGCTCGCTGCATACCGTACTTGGTAAGGGATTTGATCTATCGGCCAACTCGTTTTTTATGTCAAAACGTTTAGCGTTGGGCAGCATTGCTTGTGGCGAATAAGTACCCAAAACACCTGGGCGCAGCATACCTGCATCAAATATCACTAATGCAGGATTATTAATTTGCTCGTGTAATTGCTGACAGCTAATTAGGTTTTTCACTACGATTCCTTATCACCATGATATTTAGCAAACTCATCATTACCCGTAAAACGCGCTTCAATCGCTTTAATGTGTTTATCTTCAGTGTGTTTCCAAACGCCAGGAATACAATATACATGTTCAATAAAGCTAAAAAACTTATCCTTTAATAATGTATTTGGTTGCCAGCCCTGCATTACTTCGTTCAGATTTGCTGCAAGCTGCTCGGCAGTGCTCGCATGCTTTACCAAACCCTCAATGTTGTAACAGGCTTGCCCAAGAGTTAAAACTCGTTTATTTAGCAGTAATGCTTCTAAGCCGACCGTTGAATTAATCGTTAATACGGCTTCTGCGCACTTAATCAAATCACTCGTTTGATTTCCATTAGCAAAAATTGCAATCGGATCTTTTTCATAAAGATGAGCGTAATGTTTATGCCACGACGGATGCTCTTTAAAAACCACTTTTAAACTTGGATCATTTAAGCTTTTGACGGCTTTAATCACCTCGTCGTAAAACATGTCCATAGAGTTTATCCACGGAGAAAAGCTAGCTAATTGAGTATCGTGAGGTACTTGAAAAGGCGCAAATATATAGCGTTCTGGCACATCGGCGCACTCAAATTCACAGCGCTTTTTATGATCAGCTCTTGGAATTAAATCCGGCGCAGAAAAGTTTAACTTATTTTGTGGGTCAAAATTTAGGTAAAAAGAAGGGTCACGGCTTAACGACGCATTATAGTTAATACCATTAGGGTCTAAACTGCTTGTACCGGGTAGTAAACCATTTTCATAATAAAACTGCTTTACACCTAATGCTTTTGCAGCCATAGCAACGGTTGTATTTGGAAGTTTATTGCCATTCCAAATAACAATGCAGTCAGGATTAGTCTCGGTTAATAAGGCTAAATACTTAGCGTATCGTAATCGTTCAAATAAAACTAACCCAGCACTGTAAACAGCAGTAACGATAGAATTATTCCAAGTTGTATTACGTGCTCTTTTACGTTTTAGTTGAGAGTTGACTACACCAGTAAAATTAACTTGGAACGCATCTTTTAAATATTTCACAGCAGAAAGTTTAGGCGCTCCCATGATGTGTAATTGGCAATTCATCGACAATTTTTTGATTATTTTTTTATAGTATTTTGCGTGTACATTTTTGCGAGAAATAAATAGATAAGCCATACAAGCTATATTTGCCAATTGTTGTTTTTATGAAATAATTCTATGTGGACAATGCAATCAAAGCAAGGTTCCCTTTACTTAATAATTACTTTGAAAGCTTTATAGTTACATTTTTATGATTTCATCACGAAGTGGCGCCATTCTAGAAAGAATATCGTTTTGTAAGCTATGGCTAACATCTTGCTCATTCATTGCATTTATAAGCAAATCAACAACATGATTAAAATCTTTCTCTGTAATATGCATACCAGTATGAATTGCCACCATAGAGTCGCCATCGTATGTACACGGGCCCTCTACTAACATGCACATATGATTAATAAATCCTTGGCGGAAATGCGCTATATTACTGTGTTCAAAGTAATGAATTATCTGCTCGTCATTGCCTATTTGATAGATAAAGCTATCAACAATTCTGCCTATCCCCGCTTTACCATCCAGCTTTTGATAAAGTGAGAGCTTAGTAGAATTTGCACACCCACTAAGCAACCCTAAACAAATCAAAAAAATACCAACGCTTTTCATTACCAATACCCTGTAACCGATAAATACCAACCTGTTTGATCGTCAGCCCCTGCAATGCTTCCTAAATCAAGGTAAGCCGCAGTCACACTCACATGCTTGTTAGGCATCCACGCTACAAATAAGTCTTTCCAATCTTGTTCGCCTAAGTTTAAGTTATTTGATTTTTGACGATACTCAACACCTACGGCTATTTCGCGACTCAAAAATAGTGCTGTGCTGCCTTCAAATAATACTTTTCCGCTAGTATTTTCTCCACCGTAACCAAGTAAACCAAGTTGATTAGCTTCACTGTATCTTGTAGTTACGTTCCAAAACCAGTTATAGCCAGCAATAGCCCCTAAATGTAATTTACTAGCAGCGAGGTAGTAGTCAGTACCGCTAGTCTCTTCTGCGCCTACAAGTGTTGCAATACTGCCATCATCCAGTGATTTATGCTGAATCCCTAAGCTAAGCTGTGGCCAATCACTGTAAACAATATCGCCGTACAAACGTATTTTAGCACCTGTAATTGATTGCTCTATTTCAGCATCAAGTGCTGGTACATCAAAGCGCTGTTGGGCATAACTAAGCTCAACACGATTAAATAAATTAAGTTGTGCACCACATACGTCAAGTGTGTAGTCGGTTACATCTGCGCGACTACAAAAGCCATTTACCGAAAATTCATCATCACTTGCGTACCCAGCAAGTTGTGCCCACGGTACAATCCCCCCGCCGCCACTGCCTTCAATTTGAGAAACTCCCGGCGTAGCTAGCAGTTTTCCATTGCTTGCAATGCTCGGCACACTAACTATTAAAAACAAACTTGCTAATAAGTATTTAATTTTTTGCATAGTATTCCTCCAGCCATTCTTCTAATAGTTCTGCTTTTAAAGGCCTACTTAAGTAATAGCCTTGTGCATGGTCGCACTGCATGCCTCTAAGTAAATTTAATGAGCCAAGCGTTTCAACCCCTTCAGCTACAACCGAGAAACCTAGCTGATGTCCCAACGTAATTGATGATTGCACTATAAATTGATCTTTTTGCGATTCATCAAGTTTTAGGATAAAGCACTTATCTAGCTTAAGCTCATCAATAGGCAGCATTTTTAATCTACCAAGTGATGTTTGCCCTACACCATAATCATCTAATGATATTTTAACGCCAATTGCCTTTAGGTTTTCGAGCGCTTTAATACCTTTTTCTTCGTTTTCGATCATATCGCGCTCAGTAAGCTCAATAGTGATCAGCTTAGAATCTAATTTGTACTTTTTAAGCGTACGAACTAATGCAGCGTGAAAGCCCGGAAATGCTATATCTTGCGCAGATACATTTATTGCAGCCTGTAAGTTTATATTTTTAGACTGCCAATCAGCTACTTGTGCTACAACCGTATTAACAACCCACCCAGTAAGCTCAACAATAAGCCCCGACTGCTCGGCTAAGTCAATAAACAGTTCAGGATTAACCCAGCTACCATCTTTTCGCTGCCAGCGAATAAGCGACTCAACTTTATCTATTTTTTGCGATTTCAAATGTAATTTTGGCTGATAAGTCATAAACAATTGACCATCGTCATCACTAATAGCCTGCTTTAGTTCATCAAGCATTATTAAGCGCTCTAAGTGCGCTTCGTCTTCGCCATTTTGATAGTAATGTATGCTCTCTTGTGTGTTTGCAGCACTTTCAACTGCAATTAGCACACGGCGCATTAAGTCATCACTTGCAATACCTTGTGTAGGATACTGCACAATGCCTGCACTAAAGCGTAAGTTAATTTTTAGTTTTTGAATGGTGTAGCACGCTTGTAATTGTGCCATTAAGCCAACAATACCGCTTTTGTGTTCACGCGCTGCCGCAGTCGGAAACACAGTTAAAAACTCATCGCCGCCAATACGGGCATGAAAGCCCCCTAACTCATCCGAAAACTCACTTATTCTGCAAGCAACGGCCTTTAGGCAGTCATCACCAATGCGCGGACCGAGCTTATCGTTTATATGGCGAAGACCTTTTATGTCTATTGCAACGAGCGTGTACTCGGCTGATGAATCTAACTCATCATCAAGCACCTCAAGCATTGCTGAGCGGTTATAAAAGCCTGTTAGGGAGTCGTGACGGGCTTGAAAGCTAATTTGTTGCTCGCGCTGATTAATATCATTACCCATGCTATCAAACGCTGCGACTAGCGTGTCTATTTCGGTACTTTGCCTTTGGCCTTTAAATTCAAAAGCATAATTCCCTTGTGCAAATTGCCTTGCTATTACAGCTAGTTGAGTAAGTGGCGTAGTTAAATTATTTGCAAATATGCTGCTCGTAATAACACCTACAAACATAGTTAAAATAGCTAAAATAATAAGTGTAAAAAGCAGTTTTTCGAAATCACTATAACTTTGTGTTAAATCGGCACTCAGCAAAATAATTATGGGATGGGTCAACAACGATGGTAAATCTATTTCTCGGTTACGAAACACTAAATACTCACCAAAAAACCGCGATGTGGTTACGGTACTAAAATAGCTAACAGGTTCAAATTGCTCAGGACGATTAGCTAATGAGCTAATAACAATATCGTCAGCACTGCCTATA
This sequence comes from Pseudoalteromonas sp. SR45-1, assembly GCF_014163655.1. NCBI lineage: Bacteria > Pseudomonadati > Pseudomonadota > Gammaproteobacteria > Alteromonadales > Pseudoalteromonadaceae > Pseudoalteromonas > Pseudoalteromonas sp. SR45-1. Next base: position 51,451 of record NZ_JACJDR010000023.1, read on the forward strand.
AAACTTACATCCATGCCTGTTAAGCTTTTTAGTTCATGGGCTACATTGTCGTCAATTTTAAAGCCCACCAAACTATAGGCTACTGTACGTGGCGCTTTTACAGGTAATAAAATAATTTGATACAGCTCGTTATTAAGCACCACAAAACTAGACTCTTCTGGCGCACTTAAAAGCTCTTCCATCAAGGGCTTTAAGTTGTGTGCAAAAACGTCTTCGTCAGTATTGGCGGAAATTAGCTTACCCGATAAATCAAGTAACAACATTAATTCGGCATCAATACGCTGACTGTGATTAAACAACACGCTGCTGATTGTACCTGCATCTCGCGTTGCTACAGCTTGCTTAAAACCAAAATCGGAGGTGAGTACTTTTGCAGCGGTTAACAGTAGGCTTTCTTTTGACTTTAAATATTGCTTATAAACATTTTGCGCTACGGTAATATCTTGATTTACTTTTTCTTCTTGAAATTTACTCGTAGACCACCAAAAACTAAACAAGCTGACCATAGTGGTTAATAACACTAAGCCAACACATAAAATGGTTATGCGATTTCGTAAACTATTAGTCATTACCAGCCTTAAACTTACTACCAAAGGTATTTCTGGGTGCTGGAGTTGATGTGTTTACTGTTATCTGTAACTGTTTTTGAGAATTAATTGTTATCATTTTTTTATTCTCCAATGGTGCTGTTTGTAATGGATGCCAAACACTCACTTGTGCAGGCAGTGTATTAATAGGCAAATTTACATAGCCTTTTTTATCTGTTTTATATACGAATTCGCTGTTAGCTACATAAATATAGCCAACCATAGAGTCATGTATATTACACCCCAAAACAACAACCCCTTGTTGCTCAAACGTAATGGGCTCTTTTGGTTGGCCTGAATATAATCTTAGTTGAAAAGGCTTAGCTTGTGAAAAAGAATAAACATGATGGCGAATATTATCGCTGTTAGGAAAGTTAACTTTTTGACCCTGTTGTACAACTAATAATTCGGGTAAAAACTGCTTATGGACTTGATCCATTATAGCAATGGGCAAATTTGATGGTGTGGCTTGTTTACCTGCAATATTAAGCTCAACCACAGCACCTGATAACTTTTGGCCGTGTTGATCTTCTATTACTAATTCAACATTTGCACTTAAAGCAAACTGACTAAAAAACAAACCTATAGCTAAAAAGTAATGACTTTTAGCAAACTTTTGCAATGCCCGTTCAAACATAACAATACCTAAACATTAATATTAGGTTAAGTTAATTAGAGACGAGCACTAATTGCAAGAATTATAGCCCAGTAACTAAAAATAAAGATTTAGTTACTGGCTTTATTAGCACTTAAGTGCTGTTATTTAACAATTAATCCGTAATCGTTATCTAAAATAGTAATAACTTCTTGGCGAGGATCTTCAGGGATCACGATATCTCTGCCAACAATTTTACTCGCTATGCCAACATAGGTATTTGACACTTCAAGCATTACTGATTCTGGTAAAATATAACCTTTAGCTAACTGCTCACGCTCACTCATGCGATCTTTATTTAATAATACGTCGCTCTCTGGCACGTTATTAATCAGTAATTGACGAAAGCCTTCTTTAGAATTTTCAACAATTTTACCGTCTTTGTAAGCGGCTTCATCCCAAATACGTGACGAATCAGGCGTGCCTACTTCATCAATATATATAAGCTGTTGCGCGCCATTTAAACCCTCTACATAACCAAACTCAAATTTTGTATCTACAAAAATTTGGTTAAGCTTCGCTAGTTCATCACTAATTAATTTAAAACCTTCAACTAACAGTTTTTCGTATTTGGTTACATCATCTGCCGATTTAAAGTTAAATACATCTAAGTTATTAGTAATATTAGCGCGAGTAATATTTACATCATCAACAGGCGGAATATCAGCAACGCCTTCAATAATACCTTTTGTTGACGGCGTAATTAAAACGTTATCAAGCTTTTGGTTCGCTTTTAAACCCTCTGGTAATTCAATACCACAAAAGTTACGTATGCCTTTAGCGTAATCGCGCCACATGCTACCCGTAATATATTGGCGAGCAATTGCCTCTACCTTCACTGTACTGGCTTTACGTACAATCCACACATACGGATGCGGAATATCTACAATATGATTACCCGCAAGACCCGCTTTATCAAATAACTTAAACCAATGGGCTGCCACTGAGTTTAGCGCTATACCTTTACCTGGTACGCCATTTAAACCGTTTTCGCCCTGCCAAATGCAATCAAATGCAGAAATTCGGTCTGAAATAACCATAATAGCAAGCTCAGTACCTGTCGGTACTTGGTAGCCTTTATCTTTAATTAATCGTGCGCTGTCTTCATCAGTTAACCAATAAACTGAACGAACTTTACCGCTGTGTACTTCACCTTTGGTACGAATGGGTAAATCATCGTTTACGTCTAAAACTTTATAGCTAGTCATGCTATCTCCGGGGTTAGGGATGCTCTTTGAGCAAAGTATGGTATGGGGTTATATGGGCTGTATAATAATCTAGCCAACCTCAAAGCTCAATCGGATGCTTAAAACAAATAAAGGCATATATTTATAAGCGAGTCGCAATGGGGTAAACTTAATGTGCTAACCAGCCTGAGGAGATAGCTTGAACTACTTAACTGCCACTAAAAATAAAAAATACTTAATGTATATTTCTCAGAATTATTCATACGCTATCTTGAGACCTTTGCAGGCGCAAATATTGACACATGGTGGTGAAGTACGCTGGTTTTTAGCGGGTAGCGAAGTAAACCCCGATTTTTTAACCACAGACGAGCCACGTTTACATACCATAAAAGATGTAAAAAGCTGGGCTCCAAACATTACGTTTATACCGGGTAATATAGTACCTAGCTTTATTCCAGGTAAAAAAGTAGCTGTATTTCATGGTTTTAATTCTGAAAAGCGCAGCTCTGAAGGTAATCGTGGTCATTTTACTATTCGTGGTTGTTACGATTTATATTGTACGCAAGGCCCAAATACAACAACCCGATTTAAAGAGCTAGCTAAGCAGCATGGTTTCTTTAAAGTAACTGAAACTGGCTGGCCAACACTCGATCCACTTTTTAGTAACACTTCAAATAATCCTTATGTAAGCGACGACCCTCGCCCTACTTTACTTATATGCTCTACTTTCTCACGAAAGCTATCACTTGCTCCTAAATTATATGAGCAAATAAAACATTTTAGTGAGCAAGGTAAGTGGCGTATTTTGATGCAGTTTCATCCTAAAATGCATGCCGAATGGGTTAATAAATATAAAGCGCTGAGTAACGAAAATCTAACATTTGTTGAAACCGATAACGTTTTGCCGTTACTGCAAGCTGCTGATGTTATGCTGTGCGATACATCGTCAGTTCTTTTAATGTTTTTACTACTACGTAAACCGGTAGTCACGTTTTGTAATCAAAAACCACTTCCTCATTTACTTGATATTACCGACGCAGATGAAGTAGAAGCAGCTATTGAACACGTGCTTACTAAACCTAGTGATTTAATGCAAAATATTGAAAGCTATTGCCAGGAACTTCATCCGTATACCGATGGCCAATCTAGCCAACGCGTATTAAATGCAGCTAATGAATTTTTACAAAGTAACGAAAAACTAAAACCCAAGCCATTAAATATAATAAGACAGCTAAAAATGCGTAAAGATCTAAACTACTGGGGTTGGTAATCGGATAATGATAAACCTGAAAAACGTAACTTTTAAGTGGCATAAAAGCGATAGCTCACCCACGCTCAACATAAAAGAGTTAGTTATAGAAAAAGGTGAGCATATTTTTTTACACGGTCCTAGTGGCTCAGGTAAATCGACCTTATTAGCGATTCTTGCTGGCATTAATACAGCCACCAGCGGTGAGGTATCAATTTTAGACCAAAACCTAACTACATTAAGCAATACAACCCGTGATGTTTTTAGAGCGGATCACATTGGCTACATTTTTCAAAACTTTAACCTGCTTCCCTATTTAACTCCTATTGAAAATATAACGCTTGGGTGTGAGTTTTCAAAAAGCCGAAAACAAAAAATATTAAAGAAATCATCAAATAAAAACTCTGCCTTACAAAAAGAAGCGATACGGTTATTAAATGCTTTAGGCCTTACTGCCCAGTATCACCATAAAGATGTAGCGACACTGAGTATTGGACAGCAACAGCGCGTTGCTGCCGCTCGCGCATTTATAGGCAGCCCTGAACTAATAATTGCTGATGAGCCCACATCTGCACTCGATACAAATAACCGTGAGAGCTTTATAAAGCTACTGTTTGAACAAGCAAAGTTATCTAATAGTACGCTGGTATTTGTGAGCCACGATGAAACACTAAAGCCTTTATTTAACCGCTCCATTGATCTTATAAATTTGCAGGAGCAGGTATGATTCTCGCTAAACTTGCTTACAAAAGCTTATTAAATCGCCGCGCAAGTGTACTGCTTACATTATTTACTATCGCAATTAGTGTAATGCTACTTTTGAGTATTGAACGTGTACGAATTGATGCTAAAAGTAGTTTTAGTAATACTATTTCGGGCACTGATTTAATTGTTGGTGCGCGTACCGGCGATATACAGTTGCTGCTTTCGTCAGTATTTAGAATTGGCCATACTAATAACGGCGTAAGTTGGAAAAGTTATCAATACATAACAAGTCAGCGAGGCGTAAAATGGAGCATACCTATAAGCCTAGGCGACAGCCATAAAGGCCAAGCGGTACTAGGCACAACACTTGATTACTTTAGCCATTATCGCTTTGCAAAAAAACAAAATTTAACCTTTAACAAAGGCCACCCTTTTGCCGCAATTAACGAAGTGGTGCTAGGTAGCGAAGTTGCAAATAAACTAGGCTACAAACTTAACGACTCTATTGTTATATCGCACGGCATGGGGAACACCAGTTTTCATCATCATGACGATAACCCATTTAAAGTCGTCGGCATTTTAAACCCAACAGGCACGCCAGTTGATAAAACGCTGCACATTCCTTTGGCTGCAATCGATTTAATTCACGGCGGTAAAGCGAGCCATGAGCATGAGCATGAGCATGAGCATGAGCATGAGCA
>NZ_JACJDR010000024.1:0-55671 GCF_014163655.1 Pseudoalteromonas sp. SR45-1
CTGGAAAGATACCAAGCGCACAGGGCGTGCATCTGTGAAAGTGTTATGGCAAGGATGGCTTAAGTTACAAGCCATCCTGGAAGGCTACGATTTAGCAAAATCTCTTGAGTCAGACTTGTGATCAAAAGACAGCTAATTAGCGCCTTTTTGATTATTGTTTAATTTTTATAATTGCCACTCTCTGGCTATCAGCTCACTTGGTTGACTCGTTAACCACTCTTGCGGGCGTAAGTAATACTTATATAGGTTAGCTTCTGGGCTACTTGGCTCTGGTTTATAGTTATATTCCCAGCGTGCAAGTGGTGGCATAGACATTAATATAGACTCAGTGCGCCCGCCACTTTGTAATCCAAATAAAGTGCCCCTATCCCATACTAAATTAAACTCAACGTAGCGCCCGCGACGATAAAGCTGAAAATCACGTTGTTGCTCTGTGTATTCGTCATTTTTGCGACGTTCAATAATAGGTAAATAGGCATCTAAAAATCCATTACCCACCGATTGCATAAACGCAAAACTCTTTTCAAAACCAAGTTCGTTTAAATCGTCAAAGAATAAACCGCCTACTCCGCGAGTCTCATCTCTGTGCTTTAAATAAAAGTACTCGTCGCACCAGGTTTTGTATTTTGGATAAACGTCGCTGCCAAAAGGCGCACAAATGTCGTGAGCAACTTGATGCCAATGTTGTACGTCTTCTAATACTGGATAAAAAGGAGTGAGATCAAACCCGCCACCAAACCACCATATTGGCTCTTCGCCTTCTTTTTCGGCTATAAAAAAGCGCACATTGGCATGACTTGTTGGTACATGAGGGTTTTTAGGGTGAATAACTAACGACACACCACACGCATGAAAGCTGCGCCCTGCAAGCTCTGGTCTGTGCGCTGTTGCCGAACCAGGCATTGAAGCGCCAAATACATGAGAGTAATTAACTCCGCCTTGCTCTATTACAGTGCCGTTAGTGGTTACGCGTGTACGACCACCACCGCCTTCTGCTCGCTGCCAGTTATCTTCTATAAATTTAGCACTGCCATCTGCAGCCTCCAAACCTTGGCAAATAGTGTCTTGCAAAGCCATAAAGTATGCTTTTACTTGATATAATAATTCGCTTTGCATATTAACCTCTAAATATTTTGCCAGTCATGGCGTCTTTTATTGTGCTTGGTTGAGTATTACCACCTAACGGCTCGTCAACGTAAAAGCCAACTTGTTCTGCAAATTGCGCTTTGGCTTGCTCAATACTAATTACCGTTTCTTGACCGGTTAAGTTTGCACTGGTTGATACTAATGGCTTGCCAAACTCTTGGCACAAACGCTTTACTGTTGGATGGTTTGTTACTCTTACCGCGATGGTATCAAACTGCCCTGTGAGCCATTTAGGCGTATTTTTAGATGCAGGCATAACCCATGTAATTGCAGCAGGCCAACTCGAAAAAATATCAGCGCGTTTATCCATTGGTATTTTTGCATCATCTACGTATTTTAATAATTGTCCGTAGTTATCAGCGATTAAAATAAGCCCTTTTTCAACCGGGCGCTGCTTAATAGCTAATAGTGCCTCAACGGCTTGTTGATTATCTGGATCACAACCTAAACCATATACAGCTTCTGTTGGGTATAAAATAACTTCGCCTTGCGTTAAGCATGTTATTGCAGTGGGCGTATTTGAAAGGTCTGACAAAGTAGTCTCCAGATATAATTAAACGTTATTCAGTTGGGGTGAGCTTATGCATGCAGCTTTTTTGTGGGCATTGCAATAATATGCCGTTTGCCATATTTCTTTCTATGACGATAGGCCAGTCACATTCAGGACACGGATGTTCAACCGGTTTATTATTAAGCGTGTATTTACAACTTGGGTAGCAATCACAAGAATAAAATACTTTACCAAACTTATTACTGCGCGCGACTAAATGACCTTTTTTGCATTTAGGGCAACTAGGCAAAGTATCTTCGCTTTGCTTTTCTTCATTTTCGTTAGCAATATAATGACACTCTGGATAACCCGTACACCCAATAAACATACCATAGCGGCCATTTTTAACCACCAGCGGTTTGCTACACTCAGGACATGCAGAATCTTCTAATATTTTGATTTCGTTACTGTCGTGATGTGCCAGCGGCCTAATAAAGTCGCATTTGGGATAACTTGCGCATCCTAAAAAAGGGCCTGATTTACTATTGCGGATCACTAACTCTGAACCACACTGTGGGCATATCTCGTATTCTTTTTCGAGGGCGTGCTTGTTCGCCGAGAAAAGCGAATGGTCGATTTTACTCATGGTGATCCTAATAGGTTGGTGAATTTTCGCCTAATATACCCAAACCACTTAAAGATACAAGCAATGCCGTGCTTATCCTTTTAAGTAATTTGAGTACAATTAAGATAATTATCCCTAATGAAGAAGTTCGCTGGGTTCATCAAATATCAAATCTTCCATTTGCTCATATGCCTCTTCAGAGCCAGGAACGTTAAACAAGATCATAAGTACAATCCACTTTAAGTCTTCTAGGCTTATAGTTGGTTTATCGAGAGAGGCTAAACAGTCCATTACCATTTCACGTGTTACATTGTTAATTACGCCTATTTGTTCAATAAACATTAAAAAGCCACGACACTCAGCGCTGAGCCTTTGGCATTCACTATCGGTAAATATACGCACAGCATCTTTAGGGTTAGCAATAAGATAAGGAGACTCATCGCTGTGTTGTAAATCGGCTAGTTGCTCTAACCAATCAAGAGCTTTAAATATCTCAGGCTTATTAAAGCCCGCACGCAGTAGCTCATCGGTTAACTCATTTTGCTCTGCAAATATATCCGCTTCGCTATGAATGTAATTTTCAAAAAGATACAAAAGAATATCAAACATATTACCTTCCTGCGCTTAACTTGATGTAACCATCTAACACTCGCTCAATCTGATCGTCTAATTCTAAATCGAGCAACCTACTGAGTACTTTATCTATTGGCCACTGCGCACGACGCACAATGTCATCTACACTGGTTACTTCAAAGCCAATACTATTTAAAACCTCACATTGAGAATTGGCTTGAATCGGCTGCTCTTTATTAAATACATTATTGTCGTAAGTAAAACTCACCTCATCAAGAATGTCAGCCACGTTTTCTACCAGCTTAGCACCTTGCTTTATTAAAAAGTGACTTGCCTGCGCTAACGGGTTTTTAATAGAACCCGGTACTGCAAATACCTCTTTATTTTGTTCAAGCGCATAGCGTACTGTAATTAACGAACCACTTTTAATTTCAGCCTCAACAATAAGCACTCCTAACGATAACCCAGAAATAATACGATTACGGCGCGGAAAGTTGTGCGCATGAGCAGCTGTGCCTGGTAAAAACTCACTCACCAGCAAACCGCTTTCTAAAACTTGGTCTGTTAATAGTTTATGGCGTTTGGGGTAGTAAATATCAACCCCAGTACCAAGCACCGCTATGGTTTTCCCCGTACCAGCAAGAGAGCCTTTGTGTGCTGCACCATCTATTCCCCGCGCCATACCTGAAGTAACCGTAATACCCGCCAAAGTTAACTCGTATGCAAATTCTGAGGCTATTTCAAGCCCGGTAGGTGTAGCATTACGACTGCCAACAATTGCAATTTGTGGAGTTGATAATAACGAGACATCTCCCCTGCAAAATAGTAATAAAGGCGCACTGGCAATCTGCCGGAGATCTTCTGGGTAAAGCGCATCAAAAATACAGACAACAGTAATGTTGTTCAGCGCTATTAATTGCTCATAATGACTGACTTGTTGCCAATTGGTGTTGAGTAAATTACTCGCTTGATTAGCGGTTAACCCAAGCTGTAAAAGCTTGTCATGAGATAAGTCGAATAACGACCCAAGGGAATAGTTTGTAGATAGTGCTAAAAGGGTTTTTATACCCAACCCTTTACACATATAAAAGGCAAGCCAGTGGGCTAGCTTGCCAGATGACTGATCCATGCTCTCTCCTAGAGCACCGACTCGCTACTTCTTAATGAATAACTGCAATATCTCCAATGCGAATTGGGTGCTGGTTTTTAGTTATTAATGCATAACTTACTTTGTCATACACTTTAAAGACAATTAGCTCACCAACTTTTTCTTTAGGCATGGTCCACGTTGTGTTTTGTTCGTCAGACTCATCACCAAATAATTGGCTCACATCAGATAAAAGCTTCTCATATTTACTAGAATCTTCTGGATAACGAGGGCCACGAGGACCATCAATAACCGTTGGTGATTGACGCTCTAGATCTAATACATGACCCGCTTCTATATTTTGTTCACTGCCTAAGTTTAGCACCACAACATCCATTGTGCTGAATTCTCTAACTTCGCGTGGTGAAGCAATAATATTACCTGTTACAGGTTCTGAAGGACGGTGTATATCAAAGTACGCAGGAAGCATTTGGCCTTCCATTGCCGGCATTAAAAAATCACCTTGCTGAATTTCTCGTTTAACAGACTCAACGCGTAATGACGAAGGCACGCCATTTTTCTCATCGCCCGCTCTAAAAGCACGTGCTATACCCACGTAAGATGCACGCGTTGCTAACACTTCACCGGTTAAATCAGTGTAGGGGTCACCTTTATGGTAAATAGCATATGCTTTATGTACTTGTAAGTCGCCTTTAACATATAAAATATGGCCTAGCGTTTGTGTTTTAGTATTTTCGTTTGCACCTAAAATATAAGGTTTGCCTTTAATATCGTCACTGTTCATTGCTTGCTCGTAACTGATATAAGGTTTGATCATTTCAAGCGGCAAAGTAGTAATAGCATCACGCCCTTTTGGTGTAATACGACCCTGAGGAGATAGCTTTCTATATCCTTTATTTATCACTAAACGTGGGTTTCCATCTGCATCGTATATCAACGCTAATGCATCACCGGGGTAAATTAGGTGTGGGTTGTCAATTTGTGGATTCATTTGCCAAAGTTCAGGCCATAGCCAAGGCTCATCTAAATAGATGCCAGAAATATCCCAAAGTGTATCGCCTTTTTTTACAACATACTGTTTTGGTGCGTCTTTTTTTATTTTAAGTACATCAGCAACTGCGGGAAACGCAGCGCTTAACGTAAGCATGATTGCAAGTAGTGGAGATTTCATCGAGCTTCCTTGTATTGTTTTTTCATTATTATTGCCCAAAACCTGTTAAAGGTGAACGCGAATGGCTAAAATAAGAGCATACAATACCCTAAATTAAGCACAAGTGAAAAAGGTAACTATGGCTAGGTTAGAAGTTTTAAGATTTCCAGATGAACGTTTACGTACTGTAGCAAAAGATGTTGTACAAGTTGATGACACAGTACGCCAAATTGTAAAAGACATGCTAGAGACAATGTACGATGAAAATGGCATTGGTCTTGCGGCCACGCAAGTAGATATTCATCAACGAATCGTTGTTATTGATGTATCAGAAGAGCGTAATGAGCCACTGGTATTAATTAATCCACAAATCATAAAAAAAGACGGCTCTACCGTTAGCGAAGAAGGCTGTTTATCAGTACCTAACTCGTATGCAAAAGTAGATCGCGCAGAAACAGTAACAGTCGCTGCACTTAACGAAAACGGTGAAGAATTTGTATTAGATGCAGATGAATTATTGGCTATTTGTATTCAACATGAACTAGATCACCTTCAAGGTAAGCTATTCATTGATTACTTATCTCCATTAAAGCGCCAACGTATTCGTAAAAAGCTTGAAAAAGAAGCCAAGTTTGCAGAACAGTAATAAGCACCTTAGGAAAACTCAGTGACTCAACCATTACGCATTATATTTGCCGGTACGCCGGACTTTGCCGCACGTCATTTACAAGCGCTGATACAAAGCGAACACCAAATAGTGGGTGTATATAGCCAGCCAGATCGCCCTGCAGGTCGTGGTAAAAAATTAAAAGCCAGTGAAGTGAAAGAGCTAGCGCTTGAGCACAACTTACCGGTTTTTCAGCCACAGTCATTAAAAAATGATGAAGCACTAGCTGAGCTAACAAGCTTAAATGCCGACATTATGATTGTTGTAGCATATGGCTTAATTTTACCTAAAGCTATTTTAGAAGCGCCACGTTTAGGTTGTTTAAATGTGCATGGCTCTATATTACCGCGCTGGCGCGGTGCTGCACCTATTCAACGCGCAATTTGGGCAGGTGATGAACAAACCGGCGTAACAATAATGCAAATGGATGAAGGGCTAGATACCGGCGATATGCTACATATAAGCCGCTGCCCTATTAGCACAACAGAAACTAGCGCAAGCTTATATACAAAGCTTGCTGAGCTAGGTCCAGATGCGTTAATTGAAACCATTAATAAATTAGCTAATGGTGAGATCACCCCTGAACCTCAAAACGATGAACTTGCTAACTACGCTAAAAAGCTTTCTAAAGAGGAAGCTAATATCGACTGGTCCTTGAGTGCGCTTCAAATCGAGCGAAACATTCGCTCTTTTAACCCGTGGCCAATGTGCTTTACCCAAATGGGTGGGCAAACAGTAAAGATTCATCAAGCGCAGGTTATGCTGCAATCAGGTGATCCTGGGCAAATTTTATCAAGCGACAAAAATGGCGTAGTAGTGGCGTGTGGCGAACACGCTTTATGTATTACGCAATTACAGCCGCAAGGTAAAAAACCAATGGCAATTAACGACTTTTTAAATGGTCGTAGTGACTGGGTTACTCCTGGCACAATATTAGGCGAAAACAATGAGTAATGTTCCAAACGTACGAGCGCTTGCCGCTGAAACTTTATATAACGTAGTTGATAAAGGCGCATCGCTTAATCAAGAACTTCCATTTGCAAGCCAAGGCTTGCCGCCTAAAGATAAAGCGTTGCTACAGCAAATTTGTTATGGCGTTTTACGCTACTTACCAAGCCTTGAAAATTACTGCCAACACTTAGTAGAGCAGCCATTAAAAGGTAAACGTAGAATATTTCAGTTTTTATTATACGTAGGTATTTATCAACTGCAGCATATGCGCGTACCACCTCATGCTGCCATTTCAGAAACGGTTAACGCACTGGCTCAACTACGCGCTTTAGGATTAAAAGGACTGATAAACGCCATTTTACGTAGCTTTCAGCGTCAACAAGCTGAGCTTGAAGAAAAAGCGAAGCTTATTCCGGTATGTTTATACAACCATCCAAATTGGTTTATTAAACAGGTGCAAACAGCCTACCCAGATAGCTGGGAAGCACTACTTGAAGAAAACCAGCAACAAGCGCCAATGTGGCTTCGTGTCAATCAAGCCCAATTTAGCACGCAAGAATACAGTGACATGCTCAGCGCTAACGATATTGAACACACCTTAAACCCTGATTTTATTGATGGGATTAAGCTTACCAAACCACGTGATGTATTTTCGTTACCTGAGTTTGATACAGGTGCATGTTCAGTACAAGATGCTGCAGCACAGTTGGCAGCCCGCTTTTTAGAACCTAAAGCAGACGACTATATTTTGGATGCCTGCGCAGCCCCTGGCGGTAAAACATGTCATATTTTAGAGCTTGCTGATGCTGATGTACTTGCACTTGATAGCGACTCAACTCGCCTTGAACGTGTTAAGCAAAACTTAACTCGTATTGGCTTAGGTGCAGACCTACAATGTGGCGATGCATCGCAACCACATACCTGGTGGGATGAAAAATTATTTGATCGTATTTTACTTGATGTGCCTTGTTCGGCCACTGGCGTAATTCGCCGTCACCCTGACATAAAATGGTTACGTCGCGCATCAGATATCGAAGACTTAGCCAAGTTACAAAGCGATATTCTTGATAGCATTTGGCCACTGTTAAAACCAGGTGGCACATTGGTATATGCTACGTGTTCAGTTCTTCCACAAGAAAACCAACAGCAAGTTGCTAAGTTTTTAGCTAATAACGATGATGTAGAACATATACCTCTACACGAAAACGATACCGTAACAACGCCAGGTTTGCAGTTACTGCCCGGTGAAAGTGATGGATTTTATTACGCTAAGCTAGTTAAAAAAGCCTAATAGCCGTACACTAAATAGTTAGCCATTTATGAAACATTAAATGGCTATTTTTTTAATTAAATTATGATCAATACCACGGGTAAATAATGAAAATAATTATACTCGGTGCCGGGCAAGTTGGTGCTACGCTTGCTGAAAACTTAGTTGGCGAACAAAACGAAATTACCGTTGTTGATATAGACGGTAACCGATTACGTGAACTTCAAGATAAGTACGACTTACAAGGGGTTATGGGCCACAGCGCGCATCCTGATGTATTACGCCGCGCAGGTGCTGAAGATGCCGACATGATTATAGCGGTAACCAGTTCAGATGAAGTGAACATGGTTGCATGCCAAGTGGCATACAGTATTTTTAAAACGCCTACTAAAATTGCTCGTATTCGCTCAGAGCAATACTTAAAATACCGCGAAAAACTTTTTCAAAACGATGATTTACCAATCGATCATTACATTGCTCCCGAAGCACTGGTCACTAAGTATATTCGCCGTTTAATTGACTACCCTGGTGCTCTGCAAGTATTGCAGTTTGCTGATGGCATGCTCTCGTTAGTAGCCGTAAAAGCTTACTATGGCGGTTTACTTGTAGGTTATGCGTTATCTGCACTTAAAGAACATATTCCTAATGTAGAAACTCGTGTTGCCGCTATTTATCGTCAAGGTAAAGCAATAAAACCATTGGGTACCACCGTTATTGAAGCCGATGACGAAGTATTCTTTATTGCCGCTACAAAACATATACGCGCAGTAATGAACGAGCTACAAAAACTTGAGCGTTCGTACAAAAAAATTATGATAGCTGGTGGCGGTAACATTGGGGCAGGCCTTGCCCGCTCACTTGAAAAAAACCACACCGTTAAACTAATTGAACGCAGTAAAGAACGTGCTGAGCAACTCTCAGAAATGCTCGATAACACGGTCGTTTTTTGTGGTGACGCATCTGATCAAGAACTGCTCTCAGAAGAGCATATTGAACAAGTAGATGTGTTTATTGCCGTAACCAATGACGATGAAGCAAACATTATGTCGGCTATGCTTGCAAAACGTATGGGCGCACAAAAAACCATGGTGCTTATCCAGCGTGGAGCTTACGTTGATTTGGTACAAGGCGGCGAAATAGACATTGCCATATCGCCACAACAAGCAACTATATCAGCGTTATTAACGCACGTACGCCGTGGTGATATTGTTAACGTGTATTCACTGCGTAAAGGCGCAGCAGAAGCCATAGAAGCGGTAGCTCATGGTGATGAAAGCACATCTAAAGTGGTTGGTCGTGCGATTGCCGACATAAAACTTCCTGCGGGTACAACTATTGGCGCAATAGTACGTAATGACGATGTACTGATAGCCCACGATGATACAATTATTATGTCGGGCGATCATGTCATCATGTTTTTAATCGACAAAAAACATATTACCGTTGTAGAAAAACTATTCCAAGTAAGTGCTATATTCCTTTAACTAGTTACGCTAATTAGTTAATTTAAAATACAAAAAAGCCGCTGACTAAGGCGGCTTTAGTGGAGTATCTTCGAATATTGATTACTGTACCTTTGAAAACTCTTCTTTAGAGATTTCACCATTTCCATCAGTATCTAAATCATCAAAAATCTTTACAAGCTGAGGGTTAACCTTCGCTTCTTCCATTGTAATCGCACCGTCGCCATCTGCATCAAAAGAGGCAAAATCTACTGCAGCATATGCTGCTGATGAAGATGCTAAAACGATAACTGCAAGTGTTGTATTGAATGTTTTCATAATAATATTCCTAGTAATATGGGAAGTCCTTTTCAAAGATCCCTGACTGTGAAAAATGTTTAATCTGAAAAAAGATTAGTAATTAGCGAATTCTTCTTTAGAAAGCTCGCCGCTACCGTCGGTATCTAGCTCAATAAATTCAGCCATTAAATCGGTATCGACAGCCGCTTCACTTGGGCTAATTGTGCCGCTACCATCGATATCAAGGCTGTCAAAATCTGATGCTGCAAATGCAGCTGAAGAAGATGCTAGTACTATAAGTGCTAATGCTTTATTTAAATGTTTCATAACTTAATCCTTCAATGTTCTATCAAAAAAATTGCTTCGTTTAACTTAAAACGTAATTTTTCACTTCCTTGTTATCCTCTTTCGTAAGCTCCCTTGCCTACTTAGGTTGTCTTTGGCAACTCAGGATAAATACTTTTTAATTAAGCTTCTGAAAATTCTTCTTTTGATAACTCACCATTTTGGTCAGTATCAAGCTCAGAAAACATGCTCATTAATTTTGCGTCTACTGATGCTTCTGCTTGGCTAATTGTGCCACTGCCGTCTACATCAAGTGTGTCAAAATCTGTTGCTGCAAAAGCGGCTGAAGAAGATGCAATAGCGATAAGTGCTAAAGTTTTATTAATGCTTTTCATAATATGTATCCTTCAAATTTATGTGTGTGCGATTAAGTGTTTCACTTTGAATCACGATTTCGTTCAGTACACCCTGACTATTACAACTTAAATGCCAACATTGAAAAGCCATTAACTTTCAACAAGTTAAAAACAAAACATACAATAAGTAGGAATTTTCAGAGTCATTACTGTTGCCTTTTCGCAACACGCTTTAGAGGTGAAAAACTAAAGTCATTAAAAACAACTAGTTATGTTTATATAAAAAGATACATTTTAAAATGTAGAGCTATAAAAGGAGGGATTTTAAAAAATAATTAAGGTTAATTTTAACGAAGTAGCTATAACAACAAAAAACAAGCCATAACAAAAAATACGTAAAACATTGTTTTATCTGAATAATATTTTTAATTATATAAAAACAAAAAAACACTTTATAAATACTCACGTAAAACGACATTTTGTTGCAAATAAGCGAAAAACGATTTAGTCAACGGTGGGCTCAAGCGCAGATGGGTCTATAAAATGCTCTTTCATAAAGGTTTTCATTTCATCCTCGCTTGCTAGTAGCTTAATTCCGCAGTGCACACCTGCGACATGCTCTTTAACACTGCAAATTTCACCTTCAAAATCTTTATCACTACTATTGAGTACGACAGTGCATTGCATATCTTTAATACCTTCAGCTTGCTGATCGCCTCTAATATCAAACATTACACCAGTGAGTGAAATGTCTTTAATAAGGCCTTCAAGCACTCTATCGTCACTTAGTTTTAGCTTTGCAGGTAACAAGGTAGGTATGCGTGTTTGCGAGCGTAGCGCAAATAGCTGCACTTGCTTAGGAAAATTAATAAAGACGAGTTTAGCGGGATGAGAGGCTACTGACATAATTTGCTGGCGAAACGCAATAACTTGCCCGCCACTGCCTTCAATCAGTGCTCTTACAACAACCATTACACCATCACGTAAATAGTCACTCGCTGCAGGTAAACGCTTAGCATTGGGATAATTTAAAATAATAAACTGTTTATCGAGTAAACCAACTAATTCAGTTTTAACACGCTTACTGCTTGTAGGTGTTAATATTTCTAGGTCAACTAAACTGCCTACACCTATATGCTTTAGCTTTTCTAAATTTGTTGGCATATCCCTTTTTCCAATATTTTGTAATTTAAAACTTAAGCCGCTCGTTTATCCACGCCAAAAAGTAGGTGTAAATAACACTAATAAAGTAAATATTTCTAGGCGACCAAACACCATTGCAATAGTAAGCAACCATTTAGCACCATCGGTTATAGCACCATAATGCGACGCTACATCTCCTAAGCCAGGCCCTAAGTTATTTAAACAAGCCGCAGTGGCTGAGAACGCAGTTATGTTATCCATACCCGTGCCCATAAGCGCTAACATGATAATAATAAATACAAGCGCATATGCAGAGAAAAATCCCCACACGGCTTCTACTACTTTGTCTGGCAACGCCTTACGACCCAGCTTGATTGAATATATAGCCCGTGGGTGCACTAAACGATTGAGCTCACGCACGCCCTGCAAATAAAGTAAAAATACGCGCACTACTTTCATACCACCACCGGTAGAGCCTGCACAGCCACCAATAAAGCTCGAAAATATAAGTAAAATAGGTAAAAACAAAGGCCATGTTGAAAAGTTATCAGTAGCAAAGCCTGCTGTTGTACTCATTGAAACAGCTTGAAATAACGCCTGATCGAGGGTTTCATCGCCATTAGCAAATATTTCGTTAGAGGAAAGTACGGTAAAACAAATAACCACCAGCGCTAATTGAATACACAAAAACACCTTAAACTCTGGGTCTCTAATATAAACTTGTATATTTCGGCTCGCCACTGCGGCGTAATGCAGGGAGAAGTTAACAGCGGCAATAATTAAAAAGAACACACAAATAAAGTTAATTACAGGGCTGTCAAAGTGCCCCATGGAGGCGTCGTAAGTAGAAAAACCACCTATCGCCACCGTTGAGAATGCATGGCATATAGCATCAAACCACTCCATTCCCGCAGCCCAATAAGCCAGCATACAAGTAATAGTCAACGACACATAAATATACCAAAGGTGCTTTGCAGTATCGGCAATTCGCGGGGTCATTTTAGAATCTTTTACAGGCCCTGGTATTTCAGCGCGGTACAACTGCATACCACCAACACCTAGCATTGGGAGTATAGCAACAGCGAGTACGATTATACCCATACCGCCAAACCACTGGAGTTGCTGGCGATAAAACAATACCGACTTGGGTAAATACTCAATACCGGTAAGCACCGTAGCGCCGGTGGTTGTTAAGCCAGAAAATGCTTCAAATACCGCATCGGCGAGCGATAAGTTAGGTTCTTGTAAAAAGATAAGCGGCAAGGACGCAAACGCCCCAAGTACCAGCCAAAACAAAACAACAATTAAAAAGCCTTCACGTGCTTTTAAATCACCGTTTTCATGGCGGTTTGGGTAATAAGCCATCATGCCAATAACAACACTAAAGATAAATGCTAAAACAAAAGGAACACCACCACCGTCTTTGTATATTAAAGACACCAGTGCCGGAGGCACCATGGTAATACTAAACAGCGCAACAAGTTGGCCAAGAATTTTTATGATGGTACGAAATTGCATTTAGCTTGTCGCTTTTATTATTAGTAAATTCAGGCTGAGTAGTATCAACCAAATTAAATAGGGTCAGTATGCATTATATGCAATTTGTGTAGGTTATTACTCTTTAATAGTTAACTCAACTGCGCCGTGACTTAAATCAAAAATATCTTTGATTGCTTGCTGAGCTTCACGGCTATCGATTGTAATCACCCACTCAATATTAGCAGTAAATTGCTTATCAATATTAAGCACTTGATACTTTGTTTTTAATAACTGCTCAATCGCGCCTTGCATGCTGTACTCACTACTCCCAGTAATTTCAACGCTGGGAACTTTAAGCACCGTTTGCAATTTTACTAGTGCATTATTTAATGAGCCACCATAAGCACGTACTAGCCCGCCGGTGCCTAATTTTATGCCGCCAAAATAACGTGTCACCACGGCAGTGATTTCGCCAAGGCCCGAACCCACCAGCACATTTAACATAGGTTTCCCCGCAGTGCCATTAGGTTCACCATCATCCGAAAAACCATAAACATGGCTGCCACCAGGATTGCCTGCCACATGTGCCCAGCAGTTATGACGTGCATCGCTATACTTTTCTTCAATGCTTTTAATAAATGTTTTTGCTGAATTTAAATCGGGGGTGTGTGCAATATGGACTATAAACGTACTTTTTTTTATTTCTTCTTGATGAAAAACGTCAGCAGCAGGATATTTATATTCAGACATATTAAGAGCTCAATTAAAAATGGGGCCTAAAGGCCCCGTTCATATGCATATTTTAACGTTTATTCGCTAACTCGTCTTTATAGAAATTAATCGAGTTCTAAATTACGCGTCATATTCTCTAGGCTATCTTCGTGAACAATAATGTTATCTTCAATACGAATGCCGCCAAATGGTTTAAATGACTCTACCTTTTCCCAGTTAATAAACTGCTTATTATCGGTTTGCGCTAAATCACCAAGCAGTGAATCAATAAAGTATAAACCTGGCTCAATAGTAAACACTTGGTTTTTTTCAATCAGGCGAGTACAACGCAAGAACGGATGCCCTTCAGGCGATGGTTGATGTGTGCCCTTTTCGTCACTCATAAAACCGCCCATATCATGCACTTGTAAACCTAGGTGATGTCCTAGTCCATGCGGGAAGAAAGTAGATGTAATTTTACGCTCAACAATTTCCTCCGCGGGTAGGTTAACAATTTTAAAGTCACTGAGTATTTGTGCGATACGGTTATGGCATTCAACGTGTAAATCACCATAAAGCATACCCGGCTTTAAACCTTTACCTAGTTCTATTTGTTGAACTGTCATAGCTTGTACAAGCTCAGCAAACTCACCCTGCTTTTTAAAATCATACGTACGAGTAATATCAGCAGCATAACCATTAAAGTTTGCACCAGCATCAATTAAAAATGAGTTATGAGTGTGTGGCGCTTTTGGATCAAAGTGCGTGTAGTGCAAAATAGCGCAGTTTTCGTTAAGCGCAACAATGTTGCCGTACGGCATTTCATTTTCGCTTTGACGTGTTGCCATTAAGTACGCTTGCTGAATATCGAACTCGCTACCACCATTAAAGAATGTGTCGCGTGCAGCTTTATGCCCATCTACTGCAATGCGGTTAGCGTTGCGTAAACATTCAAGTTCGTACTGCGTTTTATAAGCGCGGTGGTAATGAAAATAGTTAAGTACAGGCTCAGGGTTCATAATACTAAAACCAAGTGCTTGCGCTACTTCAATGTATTCACCCATGTAAGCATATTTAGCTTTATCGTATGGTAATAACTTTTCTACTTGATCAGGCTGAAGTAGTAGCTCTATATCAAAGTACTCAGCCCAAAAGTCGCGAGGCTCGTCTGGTACTTTATGCCAAAAATCTACCGGGCGATAAAATATGAGTTTTGGCTTGTCGCTGCCATTTACCACAATCCAGCAATGAGGATTATCAATAACCGGTAACCATGCTTTAAACTGTGGATTAACTTTAAATGGATAATACATATCATCTAAAAACTGGCGCTTAGCTTGGCCTGAATGAATTACTAATCCTTCTAACCCTTCGCTATTACAAATTGTACGAGTACGCTGTTGCAGTGTTGCAATATGTTCGGCGTATAAAACGGCTAATTTATCCATTGTTAATCCATCTGTTAAATTTAACTTGCTATGAGTCTATCACTTATACCAATTGCATTAAATTAATGATCTATTATAGCGATAAGAAAATAGCTTAATAACAAGGCTAAAATTATGATACATAGTTGTTCTATATAAATAATTTTTAACGCAGTTATTGAGTTATTTAATACGCTAGAATGATCATGTTTTTAATAAAATTGGTATTACCCTCAGCGCTCAAAAAAGGGGGATATTTAACATGTAAACATCCCCCTTATTAATACCTATACCTATCGTGTTAAGTTATTGGTCGATTGGTATCATATATTCAACCGCCCATTTTCATTTCGAGTAGCGGCGCTAATACATTACCTTCTCGGCCCATTCTTGTATGGTAAACCTGCCTGTACGCAAATACATTTTTTACGTAATCGCGGGTTTCGCGATACGGAATAAGCTCTACCCATAACTCAGCCGGAATAGCGTCATCAGGTAACCAACGCTTTATACGGTGATAACCCGCATTATAAGAAGCCGTAGCCAGCACTTCATTGCCATGGTTTTTCTTTTTTAAGTATTGTAAGTAACTCGTACCCAACCTAATATTTGTTTTAGGTTGATATAAACGACTACTTGTCACACTGCCTTTATTTACATACTCAGCAGTACTAGGTAATAACTGCATTAAACCACGCGCATTAGCATGCGAGCGTGCATCTGGCGCAAAAGAGCTTTCGCGCCTTGCAATAGCAATACTCCAAGCAACATCTATCTTGCTACGTTTACTGTAGCGCTCAAAAACATCTTGAAACGCAAACGGAAAACGTTGCTCTACATTATCCCATGCTTTAATTTTTGCTAAAGTAAAAATAGTACTGTCGTGCCAACCTAAATCGGTAGATAACTGTGATGCTGCCAGCTTTTCTTCATCGCTAGAGGTATCCGTTAAGTAATTCCATTCACGGCGCGCCGACGTAAAGCGCTCAATATCATAAAGTGCTTTTGCACGCTTAAAGCCTGGTGCATTACTCACTTTATCTACAAGTACCTTATCGACTGCTAAAGGCTGATTATTTAAATCAACGGGCAACCCCAAACGTGCTGCGGCTAAAAAGCCGTAATAATCACGATTAGCCGCTACTTTTTTCCAAATGTCGTCTGCTTTTTGTTGCTCGCCACGTTGTGCATAGCTATAAGCTAACCAATATTGCTGACCAAGACTTAAATTTTCTTTACCTGTAAAAAATGCAGCAATCCCTTCCCAATCTTGGGTTTTGAGCATATTGCCCAGTTGCCACTGAATAAGCTTGCTGTCTAGTCGCTCTTTTGGCACTTTATTTAGCCAAAAGCTCGCTTGTTTATGCCCGCTAGAGGCAAGTGACAATGCAAAAGTGTAATACACATCCGCTTTTTCTTCATCGCTGTACTTAAATATTTTTTCTAGCTTTTCCCATGCTTTTAAAGCTAGCTCTTTATCGCGCCAAACCAAACGCTTAACACCATAAATAGCTATTTTCCCTTCTTTAGCCGACTTGTTTTTATATCTATATAATCCAGCGGCTGCGCTTGGATCTTTTCGCACTTTTAAATATAAGTCAGCTAAGTAACGCTCCTTACTTGGTAATAAAGTTTTTAAGTAAGGTAATAAGCTTTGCGTTCCGCCTTGTGCAGCAAGTGTTACACGCTTCCAAACCGTTTCTTCTTTCATGTAGCCTTTTTTGCGCCACTGTGAAAACAAACTATCGCACTCGTTTGGCTGCGACTTACCCACAGCCCATAGGTCAGTTACCTGATTAAATATTGCTTTTTCAGGTGCGCCCAAATCCAGTTGAAAATCTAAATAAGTACAAGTAAGCTCCGTATTAGACGTTTCACGATAGTTGCGGATATACGCCGCCTTTTCGTTGTTATCTTTTAAATACTCTAACCACGCTTTACGGACCGGCCACTCAAGCGGCGTATGCTGGTATATATTTAAATATTCTTCTATTTCTGCCTGATGTTTAATGCTCGGATGGCGTTGCCAATACGTTTTTTCAACATAAGGTTTTAACGGATGATTTAGGTTACTAACCGCTTGTTTAAAGTCTTGGTAACTGCCGTACCTTACTTTTTTTTCGGCATCTAAAAATGCATCGTTATCGTTACTTGCCTCGGCAGAATGAAGAGGAAAAATGAATGCAGCTGCCGCAACACTTAGTAAATATTTTTTCATAATGTCCTTTAATAAAAATTAAAGTTGTGAATAAAAACTTTTCAACCACCTTAGCACCAAACCAGCTATATTTTAACCAGTCGATTGTAACCGAGTTAAATTTTTCGTTGCATTTTTAATTTAAAGCAAGCACACTGATTGAAATGCAAACTCATCGTACCAGTCTTAGTTCGTCAACTAGGGAGAATAATAATGTTATATAAAAGCGATTCCTTTGAAGTTAGCTTCCTAAAGGAAAACATCGCCGAGTTTAAGTTTTGTGTTGCAGGTTCTGTAAACACACTATCTCAAAAAACTCTTTCAGATTGCGCAGCAGCATTAAAAGAATTAGCCGCCAATACTGATATCAAAGGCATGATTTTTACCAGTGATAAAGACCACTTTATTATTGGTGCCGATATCTTCGAATTTTTACCTACATTTACTAAACCTGAAGAAGAATTAGTAGTGTGGATCAAAAACGCAACCGACGTTTTTGATGCAATTGAAGATTTACCATTCCCAACTCTAAGCGCTATAAACGGTATGGCACTTGGCGGTGGTTGTGAGTGGGCACTTGCTACCGATTATCGTGTGGCAAGCGAAACAGCTAAAATGGGCCTACCAGAAGTTAAACTTGGCATAATGCCTGGGTTTGGTGGCACAGTGCGCTTACCACGTATCATTGGCGCCGATAACGCGATGATGTGGATTACCTCAGGCGCAGAAAACCGCGCAGCAGATGCCCTTAAAGTAGGTGCGTTTGACGCGGTAGTTAGTGCTGACAAACTTCTAGAGTCAAGTGTATCAACACTTGAACTGGCGATTGCTGGCAAGCTAGATTGGCAAGCAAAACGCAACGTAAAACTACAGCCACTTAAATTAAACCGTGTTGAGCAAGGCATGAGCTTTGCTATGGCAGAAGGTATGGTAATGGGTAAAACCAAAGGCCACTATCCTGCACCGGTTATGGCTGTACGTACTATTAAAGCAGCGGCAAACTGTACTCGCGATGAAGCGATGGCAATCGAAAACGCTAACTTTGCTAAATTAGCACGTACACCAGAAGCAGCAGCACAAACTGGTATATTCCTAGCTGATCAATACATTAAAGGTAAAGCTCGTAAATTTGCTAAGCACAGCGATGTAGAAATTAAACAAGCCGCTGTATTAGGTGCTGGTATTATGGGTGGCGGTATTGCATACCAGTCTGCTTATAAAGGCACACCTATTATAATGAAAGACATCCAACAAGATGCGCTTGATTTAGGTATGGGTGAAGCATCTAAGTTATTAGGTGCAAAAGTTAAGCGTGGTCACATGCCAATGGAAAAAATGTTGGCAACACTTAGCAAAATTAAGCCAACACTTAACGAGTCAGACCTACAAAGTGCCAACATCATTGTTGAAGCCGTTGTAGAAAACCCTAAAGTTAAGCAAGCAGTACTCGCTGATCTTGAAAAGAACATGCCAGAAGGCACTGTACTTACTTCAAATACATCGACTATTTGTATTGATTTACTAGCACAAGCGCTAGATAAGCCAGAAAACTTCTGTGGTATGCACTTTTTCAACCCTGTGCCAAAAATGCCATTAGTAGAAATTATCCGTGGTGCAAAAACCTCAGATAAAACAATTAATGCAGTAGTTGATTACGCGCTTAAATTAGGTAAATCGCCAATTGTTGTTAACGATTGCCCAGGCTTTTTTGTAAACCGTGTTTTATTCCCTTACTTTGCAGGTTTTAGCAAATTAGTGGTTGAAGGCGCTAACTTTGCAAAAGTAGATAAAGTAATGGAAAACGTATTTGGCTGGCCTATGGGTCCGGCTTACCTACTTGATGTTGTAGGTATTGATACAGCGTTCCATTGTACTGGCGTAATGGCTGACGGTTTCCCTGAGCGTATGGCTCGTGCTGATAAAGACCCTGTGACTATTTTTGCTAACGAAAAACGTTTTGGACAAAAGAACAAAGCCGGTTTTTACAAATACGAAACAGATCGTCGCGGTCGTCTTAAAAAGTCTCATGACGAGACAGCAATTGAGCTACTAAGCCCAATCACAGACGCACCAAAAGAATTTGATAAACAAGAAATCATCGACCGTTGTATGATTCCAATGATTAACGAAGTGCTACTGTGTTTGCAAGAAGGCATTGTTGCCTCGCCGCAAGAAGCAGATATGGCATTAGTTTACGGTGTTGGTTTCCCTCCATTTAGAGGCGGCGCGTTCCGTTACTTAGATCAAACTGGTTTAGCTAACTTTGTTGCAGCAGCAGACAAATACGCTCACCTAGGTGCGATTTACCAAGTATCTGAACAAACTCGCAAGTGGGCCGAAGAAGGTCGTGTTTTCTATAAGGTGGAAGGTTAATATCATGAATAATCCAGTAATTGTAGATTGTATCCGCACACCAATGGGTCGCTCTAAAAGTGGTGTATTCAAACATAAACGTGCAGAAGACTTAAGCGCACATTTAATGAAAGGCTTACTAGATCGCAACCCTGCAGTTGATCCAGCATCAATTGACGATATTTATTGGGGTTGTGTACAGCAAACATTAGAGCAAGGCTTTAACGTAGCACGTAACGCATCATTGCTTGCCGGTATTCCTCACAGCGTTCCTGCTGTTACGGTTAACCGTTTATGTGGCTCTTCTATGCAAGCATTGCATGACGCAGCACGCGCAATAATGACAGGCGCTGGCGACACTTACCTAATTGGTGGTGTTGAGCACATGGGTCACGTACCTATGACTCACGGCAACGACTTTCACCCAGGCTTAGCAACATCAATTGCACAAGCGTCTGGCTCTATGGGCTTAACAGCAGAATACCTTGCAACGCTTCATGGCATTAGCCGTGAGCAACAAGATGAATTTGCTTATCGCTCACATCAACGTGCACAAGCTGCAACTGTTGAGGGCCGTTTCCGTCGCGAAATTTTAGCAATGGAAGGTCACGATGCAGATGGTTCGCTTATCTTAGTTGAAGACGACGAAGTAATTCGCCCAGAAACAACAGTAGAAGGTCTATCAAAGCTTCGCCCTGTATTTAATCCTGCATCGGGTACGGTAACAGCCGGTACGTCTTCTGCACTTTCTGACGGCGCATCTGCAATGTTAGTAATGAGCGAAGAAAAAGCAAAAGAACTTGGTTTACCAATTCGTGCGCGCATTAAAGCAATGGCAGTCGCTGGTTGCGATCCATCAATTATGGGTTACGGCCCAGTACCAGCAAGTAAAAAAGCACTTGCACAAGCAGGTATTACAATTGATGACCTAGGCGTAGTAGAACTTAACGAAGCCTTTGCAGCACAATCATTACCTGTAATGAAAGATTTAGGGTTAATGGATGTTGTTGACGAAAAAGTGAATTTAAATGGCGGCGCAATCGCACTTGGTCACCCACTGGGTTGTTCGGGTTCGCGTATTAGCACATCGCTTATTCACTTAATGGAAGACAAAAATGTACGATACGGTTTAGCAACTATGTGTATTGGTTTAGGCCAAGGCATTGCAACTGTATTTGAACGTGTTCAAGACTAATTAGTTTAAACATGTAAAACCATCTTGGTGATTAAAAAGGCGAACTGATTTTATTCAGTTCGCCTTTTTTATTAGCTTCAATTTATAAAACGTCCCTTTATCAAACAAGCATGTAACAGCGTAATTATGTGATCGGGCGTATTATTAAATAAAGCATTTTGAAACTGCTAAAAGCATTAAGTAAAATAGTTAAATTACACATAAAATTGCGTTAAACTGCCAAACTTATTAATTGCTATACCTAAGCACTCGCGTACACGGCAATCACTTTAATTAAACAGGCCAATTTATTATGAGCTTTGATAATCCCGATCACCAATTAGATGCCATAGGCCTTCGCTGCCCAGAGCCAGTAATGATGGTACGTGCTGCTATTCGTAAAATGAATGACGGTGAAACGTTATTAATAACTGCTGATGACCCGTCAACCACTCGCGATATTCCGAGCTTTTGTACGTTTATGGATCACACGCTGGTAGCTAAAGATGCAGAAGAAGCACCGTATAGATATGTGGTGAAGAAAGGGCTTTAAACTCACGTAGGTCGGGTTGAGTTTTACGAAACCCAACGTATTTAATAACCACCAAAATAGTTTTGTTCGCCACACATGTTGGGTTTCGCTTCACTCTACCCAAACTACGAAACCCCCTTGGTGTTAATGCTGAATAAATCCTACAACGTCCTTGTCACAAATCCATCAACCCACTAGGGCTATTAAATAGCTAAAAATCACTTCTTCGTTATCGTCACTTGTGGCTTATCGTAGTCACTGTAATCAATACTTACTATGTACGTGCCTTTTATTGCTGGTGTGAAACTAAAGTAGTTATAAATAGTATTACAGTCTGCGATAGCTGGCTGGCCCAGTGTTAGCTTTTGTCCTGCTGGTTGTGCGTCGCTGTAACCACAGTTGTAACCTTCACTAAAATCGGCATCGGCTATTTTAAATTCGTACACTTTACCTGGGGTCGAAAATTTAACTTGCGCTTGATAAAGCGCAGGGCCAACTGGCGCAAACTGATACTGGGGTTCTGCATCCCACAGTGTAAAGTCGCCACGTAAGTAAATTGTGCGGTCAAGCTCTTGCTGTGGCAATACATCGTTAATCGAAATTTGGCTTGTACAGGCAGTAAGTAAACCAGCAATTGCTAAGGTTAAAATTCGTTTCATAGAAATCATCAATGGGTATCCTTTGCATACAGTGAAAACTAAAAAGCCAGCAAAACGCTGGCTTTTAAAATTGCTAATCGGTGTTATTTTTGTAAAACAGAAATATCTGCAATACCTAAAAACAATCCGCTTAACTGGCTTAATAGCGCAAGACGATTTTGCTTAACAGCTTCATCGTCGGCCATAACCATTACGTTGTCAAAAAAGTTATCAACACTTTCACGAATACCCGCCAATTGGCTTAATGCTTCTTGGTAGTTTCCATCTGCGTAAAGTGGTGCAAGGTCAGTGGCAAATTTTGCTACTTGTGATGCCAATACTTTTTCGGCGTCGTCGCTTAATAAGCTCTCATCAACACTACCTTGGCTGGTAATATCGTTTTTAGCCAGAATGTTACCTACACGCTTATTAGCTGCTGCAAGCGCTTCTGCTGCGTCTAATGTACGGAAGTGGCTTACGGCTTTAACACGGCGGTCAAAATCAACTGGTTTAGTCGGACGACGTGCAAGCACTGCTTGAATTACGTCTACTTCAATACCTTCGTCTTGATACCAAGCACGGAAGCGCCCTAGCATAAACTCAAATACGTCAGTTGATACATTTAAGTTAGTTAACTTGTCGCCAAACAATGTTTGCGATTTAGCTACTAGGTCTAAAATATCAAGTGGTAGTTCTTTTTCTACCATGATGCGCAGTGCACCAATAGCAGCACGACGAAGAGCAAATGGGTCTTTGTCACCTTTAGGTGCTTGGCCTATACCAAAAATACCCACCAGCGTGTCAAACTTATCAGCAATCGCTACTGCGCAGCTAATTAAGTTTGTTGGTAAGTTATCCCCTGCAAAGCGTGGCATGTACTGCTCGTTTTGCGCTACGGCTACATCTTCGGCTTCACCATCGTGGCGAGCGTAATGCATTCCCATTACACCTTGCACGTCGGTAAATTCCATAACCATTTCAGTCATTAGGTCAGTTTTACTTAATAAGCCTGCACGCTGTGCTAGGTCTTTATCAGCACCTAATTGCTCAGCAATATAACCTGCAAGTTCACTAATGCGCTCAGACTTATCTTTAAGCGTACCAAGTTGCTTTTGGAACAATACGCTATCAAGCGACTCTAATCGGCTTTCTAGGGTTTTCTTTTTATCTGTTTCAAAGAAGAACTGTGCATCGGCTAAACGCGGGCGCACTACTTTTTCGTTACCAGAAATAACCACACTTGGATCTTTACTTTCGATGTTAGATACAAACAAAAACTTATTTAAAAGTTTGCCGTTTTGATCTAATAACGGGAAATATTTTTGATCGTCTTTCATGGTGTAAATTAACGCTTCGGCTGGTACATCTAAAAATGCTTCTTCAAATGTTGCCGTTAAAGTAACTGGCCACTCTACAAGTGATGTTACTTCTTCTAGTAAATCTTCATCCATTGCAACAACAGCGTTAACTGCGCTTGCAGCCTCTTCTATTTGTGCTCGAATTTGCGCTTTACGTTGCTCGTAATCAGCAATAACGTAAGTAGATTTAAGTACGTCAAAAACGTCATCTGCATGGTTAATGCTAATTTTTTCTGGGTGATGAAAACGATGACCCTGAAGCTGGTTAGTTATTTGCTTACCAAGAATTTCGCCTTCAAGTAGCTCATCACCAAATAAAATAGTTACTGTATGCACAGGGCGAATAAATTGTGTTTTATTCGCTCCCCAACGCATTGGTTTAGGGATTGGTAATTTACTTAACGCTTTTGTGATTGCATCTGTCATTAGGGTTTTAGTTTCTTGCCCTGCTACTTTAGCAATGTGCAATAACCAAGCGCCTTTATCAGTTTCAAGTGTTTGTGCGTCTTTTACTTCAATACCACAACCACGTGCCCAACCCATTGCTGCTTTTGTTGGGTTACCTTCGCTGTCAAATGCTGCCTTTGTTGCTGGGCCACGCTTTTCAACTTCTTTGTCTTGTTGTTTAGCTTCAAGCGCTTTTACTTGTAAACCTAAACGACGAGGCGATGCATACCAGCTTACGCCTTGGTGTGCTAATTCTAATGTTTCTAGCTCTTGAGTTAAGTTTGCAGCAAAGGCTTCTGCTAATTTACGCAGTGCTTTTGGTGGTAACTCTTCAGTGCCAATTTCTACTAATAAATTTTGTACTGACATTTTACTTATCCTTACACAGCGGGAAACCAAGCGCTTCACGTTTGTCATAGTAACTTTGTGCACACGCTTTTGATAACGCACGAACGCGTAAAATATAACGCTGACGTTCGGTTACCGAAATTGCGTGGCGTGCGTCTAGTAAGTTAAATGCGTGCGATGCTTTCATTACTTGCTCGTATGCAGGTAGTGGTAAGTTAGCTTCAATTAACTTTTGGCTTTCTGCTTCACACTTATCAAACTGTGCAAATAAGTCTTCTACGTTTGCATGTTCAAAATTATAAGTAGATTGCTCTACTTCATTTTGATGGAACACGTCGCCGTATGTTACGCGCCCTAGTGGACCGTCTGCCCATACTAGGTCGTAAATGCTATCTACGCCTTGAATGTACATTGCTAAACGCTCTAGGCCGTAAGTAATTTCGCCTGTTACTGGTGAGCACTCTAAGCCACCCACTTGTTGAAAGTAGGTAAACTGCGTTACTTCCATGCCGTTTAACCAAATTTCCCATCCCAAGCCCCATGCGCCTAGCGTAGGTGATTCCCAGTTATCTTCTACAAAGCGAACTTCGTGAGTAAGGGTATCGATACCCATTGCCGCTAATGAGCCTAAGTAAAGCTCTTGGATGTTATCTGGTGATGGCTTTAAAACTACTTGGAATTGGTAGTAATGTTGTAGGCGATTTGGGTTTTCACCATAGCGGCCATCCGTAGGACGACGACACGGCTGAACGTACGCGCTCGACATTGGCTCTGGGCCAATAGACTTTAAAAATGTTTGCGGGTGAAATGTCCCGGCGCCCACTTCCATATCAAGTGGTTGAATAATGACACAGCCTTGCTGCGCCCAATAATCCTGTAAAGCCAGGATCAAACCTTGAAAGGTTTTTACGTCATATTTTTGCATATTTGGCTTTTTACTATCTAAGAAGTAGCGTGAAAATTACCCTTAGTATACCGTGTGTACACTCAGGTTTTAAGCAGTTTGTGTAATTGAAAAAATAAAAAAGGAGCCATTAGGCTCCTTTTTCGGTGCAAGTGATATTTTTACACGTCTAGATTAACTACGCGTAGAGCGTTAGTTTCGATAAACTCTCTACGAGGCTCTACTTGATCACCCATTAAGGTGGCAAATAATTGATCCGCGCCAACAGCATCTTCAATCGTTACTTGTAACATACGACGAGCACTAGGATCCATTGTCGTTTCCCAAAGCTGGCTTGGGTTCATTTCACCCAGTCCTTTATAGCGTTGAATGTAGATCCCGCGCTTAGATTCTGTGATCAACCATTCCAAAGCATCCACAAAGTTATCAACAGGTTTTGTTTTCTCACCACGTTGAATATAAGCACCTTCTTCTAGGATGTTTGCAATGTTAGTACCAGTCACAGCAATGCGTTGGTAGTCACGTGATGCAATAAAGTCATAATGAAGTACATGTGCTTTATCAACACCGTGCTGACGAATATTCACAACCGGGTAATACATATTACGCTCAGCGTCAAACTCTGTGCCTGCATGGAAAATAGTTGCATCTTCATCACGTGCAATCAGGTCATCAACTAACTCTTTTGTCCAAGCAATTACTTTAGCTTCGTCAGAAAGGTCATCAGTTTTCAACTCTGTTTGGTAGATTAAGCGTTCCATTACCGTGTTAGGATATTTACGCTTTAAACGCTCAATAACTTTAACTGTATTTTGGTAATCGTGAACGACTTTCTCTAGCGCTTCACCTTCTAGCGCAGAAGCATCTGCACTTGGATATAAAGCAGCATTATTAAGTGCAAGCGACGTTAAGTACTCTACTAATGCTGGATCATCTTTAATATAACGCTCTTGCTTACCTTTTTTCACTTTATAAAGTGGTGGTTGAGCAATATAAATATAACCGCGTTCTACAATTTCAGGCATTTGACGATAGAAGAATGTTAGTAGTAACGTACGAATGTGAGAACCATCCACGTCCGCATCGGTCATGATAATGATACGGTGATAACGTAATTTCTCAGGGTTATATTCGTCACGACCAATACCACACCCTAATGCAGTAATTAGTGTTGCTACTTCTTGCGAAGATAGCATTTTATCAAAACGTGCTTTTTCTACGTTTAATATTTTACCTTTAAGCGGAAGAATAGCTTGGTTTTTACGGTTACGTCCCTGCTTGGCTGATCCGCCAGCAGAGTCCCCTTCCACTATATATAGTTCAGATTGGGCTGGGTCTTTTTCTTGGCAATCAGCTAGCTTACCTGGTAAGCCTGCTAAGTCCATTGCACCTTTACGTCGTGTCATTTCACGGGCTTTACGCGCCGCTTCACGTGCACGTGAGGCATCAATAATCTTACCTACAACAATTTTGGCATCAGTTGGGTTTTCTAGTAAAAACTCAGTGAATTTTTCAGCCATTGCTTGTTCAACCGCAGATTTAACTTCACTTGATACTAGCTTGTCTTTAGTTTGTGATGAGAACTTAGGATCAGGAACCTTAACACTAACAACAGCCGTTAAGCCTTCACGGGCATCATCACCGGTAGCATTGCTGGTTGTTTTAGCTTTTTTGTTAAAGCCTTCTTTTTCCATGTAGTTATTAAGTGTACGTGTTAGCGCTGATCTAAAACCGGCTAAGTGAGTACCACCATCACGTTGTGGAATATTATTTGTGAAACAGTAAATGTTTTCTTGGTATGCATCATTCCACTGCATTGATACTTCAACACTAATACCATCTTCTTCACGTTCGTGAGTAAAATGGAACACACCTTTGTGTATAGGTGTTTTATTACGGTTTAAGTATTCTACGAAAGCTTGAATACCGCCTTCATATTTAAAGTGGTCAGATTTATTTTCTTCACGCTCATCATTTAAGATGATGCTCACACCTGAGTTTAGGAATGAAAGCTCGCGTAAACGCTTAGCTAAAATGTCGTAATGAAAATCTAAATTTGTGAATGTTTCAGCGCTTGGCCAAAAACGTAATTCTGTACCAGTTGTTTCTGAGTCACCAATTACAGCTAAAGGTGCATCTGGAACACCCATAGTATAAAACTGCTCATGAAGCTTTCCTTCACGACGAACAGTCAGTTTTAGTTTTTCTGAAAGTGCATTTACAACAGAAACACCAACACCGTGTAAGCCACCTGATACTTTATAAGAGTTATCATCAAACTTACCACCGGCATGAAGTACCGTCATAATAACTTCGGCTGCAGATACGCCTTCTTCTTCATGGATAGAAGTTGGGATACCACGACCGTTATCTCGAACTGAGACAGAACCGTCTAAGTGAATCGTTACATAAATATCATCACAATGACCTGCTAAGGCTTCATCGATCGAGTTATCAACGACCTCAAACACCATGTGGTGTAAGCCTGTGCCATCATCGGTGTCCCCAATATACATTCCAGGACGCTTTCTTACTGCGTCTAATCCTTTAAGTACTTTAATACTCGACGAGTCATAATTCTCAGACATGGTTAATCCCACTTATCTTGTTATTAGGTTGCCATGTTTCACGTGGAACATTTGTAGTTCTCGTTGCATGGGTTCCACCACAGCAGAAATACTTTCAGATAAAATTGAAGAGATAAAAATTTGAGAACTGCAGTGAGCAAGTAATTGTCCCACTTTCTCTTTTGTATCTTCGCCTAATTCTGAAGGTAGATCATCTATTAGCAATATAGATTGCTTATCTGTCTCTGACTCAATTAAGCTATTTTGCGTAACTTTCAACGCATACAATAATAGCTTCAATTGACCGCGTGAGAATGTATTCTCCACACTGTTGCCAGCGACACTAAAACTAAAATCGGCCTTATGAGGGCCTTTACTTGTAAATCCTTGGCGAGCATCTCGCTCAAAGTTTTGCTCTAACGCATCTGCAAGAGATTCAGTCTCTTTCCAGCCTGCGCTAAAGGTCATTTCTAAATCACGTACAAGCGTCAATTCTGCACACATTTTATCAAAAAATTGCTGCTTAAACCTACTTATATACGCCAATCTTAATTTATTTATTTCTTCAGCCAGTCTAACAAATTCTTTGTCCCAAAACTTAATTTGGTCAAAATAATTCTTGGGCTTAGTTTTTAATAATGCATTACGTTGCTTAAGTACTTTATTAAATGATTGCCACAAAAAAAAGAACTCATGTTCCACGTGGAACAAACCTAAATCTAAGAACTTTCTGCGCTCTTTAGGTCCACCAAAAAACAAAGAATAACTCTCTGGTGTAATAATTTGTACAGGCATAAGTTGAGCGAGTTCTGATATCCTGCGGCTCGCCTTACCTTGAATTTTTAAATTGGTCTCACCCGTTTGCGTTTTACTAATACCAATTGGAATTGATAAATCGTGTATTGTTTTACGCCCGTGAATTACAAATTGCTCTTGCTGGTGCGCAATAATACTTTTGTGTTTTGGAGTACGAAAAGATTTGCCATGAGAAAGGTAATATATAGCCTCTAAAAGGCTGGTTTTTCCGCTGCCATTTTCACCATAAATTATATTAACGCCGTTGACTGGTTCTAGCGTCAGCGCCTCAATATTACGAAAATATTTGAGGCTCAAATGACTTAAGCTCATTATGTATTTATAGTCTTATAAACGCATAGGCATAACAACGTACATTGCTTCTTCATCGCCTGCACCTTCAATTAATGCACTGCTGTTTGAGTCGGCTAATGTAAATAGTACGTCTTCTGTTTTTAATGTGTTTAGTACATCTAATACGTAAGACACGTTGAATCCTATTTCTAGGTCTGCGCCTTCGTAACTTACTTCAACAACTTCTTCAGCTTGTTCTTGCTCTGGGTTATTGGCAGTAATTTTTAATAAACCGTTTGATAGGTTTAAGCGTACACCACGAAATTTTTCATTCGATAAAATAGACACTCGTTGAAACGCATTTCGTAACCATTCTCGGTTAGCTGTAATTACTTTGTCACCACCACGTGGTAATACACGACGGTAATCAGGAAAGCGTCCATCAACTAGCTTACTTGTAAATGTAAACTCAATATCAATGATACGAATATGGTTAGCACCAAACTGAATTGTAACCAATTCGTCGTCAGCTACCATAAGGCGCATAATTTCTTGCACACCTTTGCGAGGTATAATTAATTGACGTTGAGTATTAAGCGATTGCGTTAATTGCTTTTGTGCAATAGCTAAACGGTGACCATCTGTTGCTACTGTTTTTATGTCTGTATTATCTACTTCAAACGACATACCGTTTAAGTAATAACGTACATCTTGATTTGCCATCGAAAAATGCGTGCTTTCAAGTAACTTACGAAGCTCTAAACGAGTTAGTTGAAATTCAACCTCACCATCCCACTGCTCTAAATTAGGAAAATCATCAGCAGATAAAGTCGTTAATGAAAAACGGCTTTTACCACTGGTTAAAAGTAATTGGTGCTCTTGCAAGCTTAAAGTAATGTCTGAACCGTCTGGTAGACTTTTACAAATATCGAGTAACTTTTTAGCGGGTAACGTTAGTTTTGTATCGGCAATATCATCACCTACAAATACGCCAGAAACTAATTCAATTTCAAGGTCAGTACCCGTCATTGAAAGTTGTCCGTTTTCTACCACTAACAAAACGTTAGATAAGATTGGTAGCGTGTGTTTGCGCTCTATTGCACCCGACACTTGCACCAATGGCTTTAAAAATTGTTGTCTTGATATTGTTATTTGCATAATAAAGTCAGCCCTAAGATGACAATGTTCTTATTAAGTTTTGGTAATCTTCTTTAATTTCGTGGCTTTCGTCACGTAGTGATTTTATCTTACGACATGCGTGTAATACGGTCGTATGATCGCGTCCACCAAATGCGTCACCAATCTCAGGTAAGCTGTGATTAGTTAATTCTTTAGATAATGCCATGGCAACTTGGCGTGGCCTTGCTATAGAGCGGCTGCGGCGCTTAGACAATAGATCTGACACTCGAATTCGGTAGTACTCAGCAACGGTGCGCTGAATATTATCTATCGTAACCAGCTTATCTTGCAAGGCAAGTAAATCGCGTAGTGCTTCTTTTACAAAATCAATCGAAATTGGACGACCTGTAAAATTAGCATTAGCAATTACACGGTTAAGTGCGCCTTCCAGTTCACGTACATTTGAACGTAATTTTTTGGCGATAAAAAAGGCAACTTCATGTGGTAAGTTAATCTTACTTTGTTGTGCTTTTTTCATCAAAATAGCAACGCGAGTTTCAAGCTCTGGTGGCTCAATCGCGATTGTTAATCCCCAACCAAAACGTGATTTAAGACGGTCTTCGACCCCTTCAATCTCTTTTGGATAACGGTCAGAGGTTAAAATAATTTGTTGGTTGCCTTCAAGTAATGCATTAAAGGTATGAAAAAACTCTTCTTGTGAACGCTCTTTATTAGCAAAAAATTGAATATCATCAATCATTAATGCGTCAACACTGCGGTAATAGCGCTTAAATTCTTCTATCGCATTATTTTGAAGTGCCTTTACCATATCTTGAACAAAGCGTTCTGAATGCATGTAAACAATTTTAGCATCTGGCTTGTTTGCCATAATGCCGTTGCCTACTGCATGTAATAAGTGAGTTTTACCTAAACCAGTACCACCGTAAATAAATACAGGGTTAAAAGCAGAGCCAGGATTATCGGCAACTTGAGTGGCCGCTGCTTTTGCTAATTGGTTTGACTTACCCTCAACAAAGCTGTCAAAGGTATAGTTTTCTTTAATGTTAGATTTGTAACCTGACTTAGGTGCAGGTTCAACAACAGGCTTTTGCTCACGAGGCTGTTGTTTTGTAGAAGCTTGTGGTGCTGATTGTGTTTCTATAACCGGTGCAGCTTGTGCATTTAATAAAGGCTTACTACCTACATCAAAACGTAGCTTTGGTGCTTCAACACCACAAATTTCTACTAATAATTCGTTAATTCTATTTAGGTACTTTTCTCTTACCCAATCAAGCACAAAGCGATTAGGTGCATAAATCGTCAAGGTATCTTCGGTACTTTCTGCTTGTAGTGGTCTTACCCACATACTGAATTGCTGCGAAGGCAGCTCATCTTGCAATACATATAAACAACTTTGCCAAACCGACAGATACACAGTTAAACTCCCAGAGATATAATTTTTATTCCCGCACATCATTAATGATTATAAATCATACATTTATTGCGTTCAAATGGTCCAATAAGCGACCCAAGACCGCGTATTATGAAGGCACTTTATCCACAAGTAAAAGATTGATTTTTATAAAATTGTTGATATCGATGTATAAAATCATTAACAACCTGATTTAAAACAGTTTTTATTTTAGATCCGAAGAGGAGATCATAACAAAATAACACCAAGATCGCGAACCAAATTTACGATCCAATTTTCTTTTCCCCCGCTTTTATTCACTTTTTATACAGGGGCTGTGGAAAACTTCTTATTTATGATGATCCTATCAGATCGCTCTACATGATCTCTTTATGAACCATAAGTAGGCTCTATACTGCGAACGTAATTATGATTGACTTTACGTTACTTACTCTATAATATCTCGCGCTCGCAATGGCACCTATGCCAGGATCGCGACCTGTATAGGATGTTTTAACTTTAACCGATCGGATGAGATTGTTATGAAAAGAACTTTTCAACCTAGCGTTTTAAAACGCAAACGTGCACACGGCTTCCGTGCTCGCATGGCAACTGTAAATGGCCGTAAAGTATTAGCACGTCGCCGCGCTAAAGGCCGCAAAGTTCTTTCTGCTTAATTTATAAGTGGAAGACTTTAGCTTTGGCAGGGAGTTACGTCTGTTAACTCCCTCGCATTACTCTCGCATATTTAATGAACCCGCTCGGGCTGCAACTCCTTTCTTTACTCTATTAGCTAAACCAAATGACCAAGAAAAACCTCGGTTAGGTCTTACTGTTGCTAAAAAACGCGTAAAAAAGGCATGCCAACGAAACCGTATTAAACGTCTCGCTCGCGAAAGTTTTCGTTTAAATCAACACAGCATCGATAATATTGATATTGTGCTTATGGTGAAAAGTGGTATTGATGAACAGTCTAATGAAGAATTAACCAAACAACTTACTAAATTATGGCGAAAAATTAACGAACGCTGTAAACCAGGTGCACCTAAACCGCCACCTTTTAAGAAACGCCCAAACAAATCAGCTAAATCTAATAAACAAACCTAATTGCAATAGAATTGCAGGGTTAATTAATGTATCTTTAGCTCACCTTTTAATCATGCATTTAAAATTTCTAATTGAGTCTTTAAATACATGATATCTATCTCACTAAACTTAAGTAGGGGCATAAACATCATGAGGTTAATTAAACCACTTGTTGCTTTTCCTAAGATTTGTTTAGTGTTATTTATCCGCGGTTATCAAAAGTGGATTAGCCCGCTGTTAGGTCCGCATTGTCGTTTTAATCCAAGCTGCTCACATTATGCAATTCAAGCAATTAATTTGCATGGGTTTATAAAAGGTAGTTGGTTAGCTTTAAAACGCATATTAAAATGCCATCCTTTACATTCAGGTGGAGACGATCCCGTACCTGAAAAATTAACCCATATTAACCACCAACACGAGAAATAAGAGCTGTTATGGAATCGCAACGCACGTTTTTATTAATTGGCCTAATGCTAGTGTCGTTTTTATTGTTCCAAGAATGGGATAATGATTACAACAAGCCTAAAGCCGATCCAAGTGCCACAACACAAACACTACAAGCAAATTCACCAGAGTCGGATGATTATATTCCTTCATCGTCAGATTCAGGTTTACCCGCTTCAGCAACTTTAGCTAAACGTTCAGTTATTGAAATCACAACTGACGTTTTTAAAGTTAAAATTGACACCAAAGGCGGTGACATTGTTGAAACAGACCTTCTTCAATACGAAGAAACTAAAGGAAGTGAAACACCTTATATGCTTCTTGGTCAGCTTGATAGTGGCAAACAATACTTTTCACAAAGTGGCTTAATTGGCTTAAATGGCCCTGACGCGTCAGCTAACGGTCGCCCTACTTATAGTACCGAACAAAAATCATATACCTTAACGGGTGATGAGCTTCGCGTTCCACTTCAGTTTACTGATAGTAATGGTGTTAGTTTTACTAAAACATATGTATTCAAAAAAGGTCAGTATGACGTAGGCTTAGAATACAAAATTAACAACACTACCAGCGCACCTCTTCAAGTACAGCTATACACGCAAATTAAGCGTACCGTACAAGAAAAAGGTAGCATGGTTGATCAAAACTATTTAGGTGCTGCATACGGTACTGACGAAGAACCATACGAAAAGTATAGTTTTTCAGATATGGCTGATAAAAACCTAAACAAAAACACGCAAGGTGGTTATGTTGCATTTATACAACATTACTTTGTAAGTGCTTGGGTTCCAATGCAGGATCAAACAAATACAATTTATAGCTTAATTACAAAAAGTAATGCCGCTATTATTGGTGCTAAAGATCCCGCTGTAAATATTCAAGCTGGTAGTGAGCAAACACTAACTGCTACTTATTATATGGGTCCGAAAGAGTCAGATATTCTTGAAGCAATTCACCCAGACTTAGACTTAACTGTAGATTACGGTTGGTTATGGTTTATTTCGCAACCTTTATTTGTATTGCTAAAATGGCTACATAGCATTTTAGGTAACTGGGGTGTAGCAATTATTGCCATCACTATTATCGTTAAATCGTTAATGTACCCACTTACTAAAGCGCAATACACTTCAATGGCAAAAATGCGTGCCCTACAGCCTAAAATGGCAGCTCTTAAAGAAAAGTTTGGTGACGACCGTCAAAAGTTCGGCCAAGCAACTATGGAAATGTACAAAAAAGAAAAAGTTAACCCAATGGGTGGCTGTTTCCCTATTTTGCTACAAATGCCAATTTTCTTAGCCTTGTTCTACGTATTCTTAGAGTCAACTGAACTTCGCCATGCTGAATTTATTTTTTGGTTAACAGACCTTTCTGCACAAGACCCGTACTACGTATTACCAATCTTATTTGGTGCGAGTATGTTTGTGACGCAAAAACTTCAGCCTATGACGGTAACTGATCCAATGCAGCAAAAAATGATGACCTTTATGCCGGTTATCTTCTCTGTATTCTTCTTATGGTTCCCATCGGGTTTAGTTCTTTACTGGTTAGTGTCTAACCTTATTTCTATTGTCCAGATGTTAATCATCTACCGTGGCATGGAAAAGAAAGGAATTAAAGTAAGAGGCTAACTAAGCTCCTACTTATATAAAGGCGACTTCGGTCGCCTTTTTTATTGCCTGTTTTTCACCAGAGTATTCGCGAGTGTTTATTTCATAGGTTACAATACCGCCATAAAGTTACTCATCGTTGGCAAATTAATAGCATGATCAATCAAGATACAATTGCAGCACAAGCAACTGCCCCCGGACGTGGTGGTGTTGGTATTATTCGCGTTTCAGGTAGCCTTGCTAAAAGTGTCGCCGAAAAAGTAGTAGGTAAAATTCCTAAAGTTCGCTACGCCGATTACGTGCCATTTAAAAGCCTAGCTGGCGAGCAACTTGACCAAGGTATTGCCATTTACTTTGCAGGTCCTAACTCATTTACTGGTGAAGACGTACTTGAATTACAAGGCCACGGCGGTCCTGTAGTACTTGATATGCTACTTAAAGAAATTAGTAAAATAGAGGGCGTTCGTTTAGCAAAGCCTGGTGAGTTTTCTGAACGCGCATTTATGAATGACAAGCTTGATTTAACACAAGCAGAGGCCATCGCCGACTTAATTAATGCTACAAGCGAACAAGCTGCCAAAAGCGCCCTACAGTCTCTCCAAGGTGAATTTTCTAAACACATAGAAACGCTTGTAGAAAAAGTAATTCACTTACGTATGTATGTAGAAGCGGCAATAGATTTTCCTGATGAAGAAATTGATTTTTTATCAGACGGTAAAGTGTCAGGCGACTTAGACGCTATTATTACTCAGCTTAACACTGTAACCAACCAAGCCAAGCAAGGCAGCATCATGCGCGAAGGTATGCGTGTTGTTATTGCTGGTCGCCCAAATGCCGGTAAATCAAGCCTACTAAACGCCCTAGCCGGTCGTGAAGCTGCAATCGTAACAGAAATAGCCGGTACCACTCGCGACGTACTACGAGAGCATATACATATAGATGGTATGCCACTGCATATTATAGATACCGCAGGCCTACGAGAGAGCCCTGACCGCGTAGAACAAATAGGTATTGAACGGGCGTGGGATGAAATAAACCAAGCCGATCGCGTTTTATTTATGCTTGATGGCACTGACACTATAGATACTGACCCGCATAAAATTTGGCCTGAATTTATGGCCAAATTACCAGAAGGTATGGGGGTTACGGTCATCAGAAATAAAGCTGATTTATCGGGTGATATAGTCGGAATGGAGCAAGAGCAACAATACCCGGTCATCAGCTTAAGTGCTAAAAATGCTGACGGTATTGAACTTGTTCGCGAGCATTTAAAAGCCTGTATAGGCTTTCAAGGCGCAACAGAGGGTGGCTTTATGGCGCGCCGTCGTCATTTGGATGCACTAGAGAGTGCTGCGTATCATTTAGAAACAGGTAAAACACAATTAGAAATGCACATTGCTGGTGAAATATTGGCTGAAGAACTGCGTTTAACACAGCAGTATTTAAACGAAATAACCGGTGAATTTACCTCAGACGACTTACTTGGCAAGATATTTAGCTCATTTTGTATTGGTAAATAAGCACCTTATTACAGATATATGTTTATTATAAGAGCACTTAGGTGCTCTTTTTTTATGTAAAATATTCACTATAAAATATGTATTTGTACCGTCAATCCCAGCCAGTTCTGCCAATAAAATCATACCCAAAGCGATAATTATTATCAGCCAGATTATGTAGATTAGACAGTGAAAAGAGCCTTTAAGTAAGGTATTAATAGCGCAAGTAACACCCATTTTAAGGTCAAAACCGATACATATTTCAAACAAAAATACGTTTTAAAATCGTTATCCTCCACACAAAAGTTAGTTATAAATAGCTTTTTTATAATTACCTAGCTCATAAAAACTAATATTATTTGCTCAATTTAAGAGCTAAAACGTGACGATAAACACTCTAAATAATCAACTTTATACAACATATGGACAGACGATCACTGCGGCTTTTTAATAAAAATGACTCGAGATTTGAGTGCATCAAACTTTTGATCTACTAATCCACCAGCAAAATACATAAAAAAAGCAGCTATAAATACGCATTAAATTAAATATATTGAGATCACTTATCCACAAAACCTAATTTTTAGCTCAAATAAATAGTAAATTGAGCCACCTCGCAGAGAAAAACCTAATGATCTATTAAAAATTATCTGTTTATAAGCTTATTTTTAATTAATTTCGTTAGATCAGCTCAATTAGATCATTTAATAAAATTATTTTCGATCTAAATTTAAGGTTATCAACAACCTTTATATCCACATTATGATCACCTTGTGCTTTTTATGCCTAGATTTATAATTAAGTCTTTCACTAAATAGTAATATCAATAACTTAGCGATTATTAAACAACCTAAAAGGTGTGTTTAAACAGAGCTTTCCCCACTGTTATCAACAACTTTATCAGAAGATTACATTTAAAGATATTTTGTTAATCCCTATAATATCAACAACTTAATGATGCGCTTTCAAATAAGAGTAAAAATAGCACAAAAATAGTTATACAAAAAAGCACTCTTAACTTTACTGTTACTCACACTCAGTTATCATAGGCAGCAATTAAAACCAATGTGATCACTAATATTCATGAGTTCAGTAAATCTTATTGTTGGCAGCCAAATGGGATCAGCCGAGTATGTTGCAGAGCAACTAAGCGACGCGCTTAATAACCTTGGTATTACTACACAACTACATGATCAACCTGAATTTAGCGATATAGATCAGCAAAATACTATTTGGTTAATTTGCACATCTACTTATGGTGCAGGTGATTATCCTGAAAACTTTATTAGCTTTGTTGAAGATGTGACTCAAGCTAATGATTTATCGGAATTAAAATACTCAGTAATCGCTTTAGGTGATACCAGTTATGACACTTACAACCAAGCTGGGCGTAATATAGATGCCTTATTATCTCAAAAAGGCGCTATAAAAGTAGCAGAACGCTTAGAGCTTAATATTCTCGATGAAGCACTACCAGAAGACACAGCATTAGCATGGTTAGACTCTTGGATAACCAAAACAGGCTTAAAATAGATAGATCAAGTAAAAAGTTATATATAAAGTTACCCACAATTTACTAATAATTTAATAGATTTTGTGGATAAAGATTGAATAAACTGCTTTTTAAAGCATGCTTATCCATGGGATAAGATCCAACTGATTCAGCCCTGTGCATAAGGTGCCTTTTTGATCAGAGCTTATTTGCGGGATGATCCGATCATATTAACACCTTTAGATCTGATCTAATTTCATGTTTTAAATGAAGATCTAAACCTTATCAACAGAAAAGCTGATCAGTAGTAGTTATAATAATAAAAGATCTCTTTAAAAGATCCTTTATATTATTAGAGATCACATACTTAGATCTTGCTCTATGTTTAATCATTTATCTTCTGCCAATTTCTAGGTAGAATACGCTCCCTTTTGAAGTTTACCGGTTTGATTTAAGTAGGATCCCATTAATGATTTTTCACGAAAATTTTGACGTTATCGTAGTAGGTGGTGGACATGCTGGCACTGAAGCCGCATTAGCAGCTGCCCGTATGGGGATGAATACCCTGCTACTGACTCACAATATGGATACCCTTGGTCAAATGTCTTGTAACCCAGCGATTGGTGGGATTGGCAAAGGTCATTTGGTAAAA
The DNA here is from genome assembly GCF_014163655.1 of Pseudoalteromonas sp. SR45-1. Classification (NCBI taxonomy): domain Bacteria; kingdom Pseudomonadati; phylum Pseudomonadota; class Gammaproteobacteria; order Alteromonadales; family Pseudoalteromonadaceae; genus Pseudoalteromonas; species Pseudoalteromonas sp. SR45-1. Next base: position 38,040 of record NZ_JACJDR010000024.1, read on the forward strand.
GAAATTGATGCGCTTGGCGGTGCAATGGCACAGGCCATTGACAAAGGCGGGATCCAATTTCGCACACTAAACTCTTCAAAAGGACCTGCTGTTCGTGCAACTCGAGCACAAGCAGATCGCGCTTTGTACAAAGCAGCTATTCAAACAACATTACAAAATCAAGATAACCTTAAGATTTTTCAACAATCATGTGATGATCTTATTGTTGAAAACGATCGTGTTACTGGCGTAGTAACTCAAATGGGTTTACGTTTTAGTGCTCCAAGTGTTGTTTTAACCGTGGGTACTTTTTTAGGTGGCCAAATACACATTGGTTTAGAAAATTACAAAGGCGGTCGTGCTGGTGATCCACCATCAATTGCATTGGCTGAACGTTTACGCGAACACCCTTTTAGAGTGGATCGCTTAAAAACAGGTACTCCGCCACGTATTGATGCACGTACTGTTGATTTTACAAAAATGGAAGCACAGCCTGGTGATATGCCAACACCTGTATTTTCATTTATGGGTAAACAATCAGATCACCCACAACAAATACCGTGTTACATCACTTACACCAACGAAAAAACACATGATGTTATTCGTAAAAACCTACATCGCTCACCTATGTACTCAGGTGTTATTGAAGGTATTGGTCCACGCTACTGCCCATCAATTGAAGATAAAATTGTACGTTTTGCGGATAAAGATAAGCACCAAATATTTGTTGAACCTGAAGGCTTAACATCATACGAATTATATCCAAATGGTATTTCTACTAGTTTACCGTTTGATGTACAACTTGAGATTGTGCAATCTATTTCTGGTTTTGAAAATGCACATATTTGTCGACCAGGCTATGCAATAGAATATGACTACTTTGATCCACGTGATTTAAAACAGTCTTTAGAAACAAAATTTATCGAAGGCTTATTTTTCGCGGGTCAAATTAACGGCACTACCGGTTATGAAGAAGCGGGTGCACAAGGCTTAATCGCAGGTATGAATGCTGCGTTAAAAGTGCAAGGTAAAGATTCTTGGACGCCACGTCGCGATGAAGCTTACGTGGGTGTATTAATCGACGACTTAGCAACACTGGGTACGAAAGAACCGTACCGCATGTTTACTAGCCGTGCCGAATACCGTTTACTACTTCGTGAAGATAATGCAGATATTCGCTTAACTGAAAAAGGCCGTGAGCTGGGTTTAGTTAATGACGAACGTTGGCATGCATTTAACGAAAAAATGGAAGTAATCGAAAAAGAGAAGCAACGCATTAAAGATACGTGGATTCATAAAGATCACGTTGTTGTTGATCAAGTAAATGCATTACTAAAAACACCATTAACTCGTGAAGCAAGTTTAGAAGAATTACTTCGTCGTCCAGAGATTCGTTATAACGATCTTATGGCTATTGACGGTTTAGGATCTGAATTTACAAACGTAGCAGCACTTGAACAAGTTGAGATCCATACTAAGTACGCAGGCTATATTGCGCGTCAACAAGATGAGATCAATAAGCAGCTTCGTCATGAGCAAACAATTTTACCAAAAGAGTTTGATTACAAAACTGTATCAGGTTTATCAAATGAGGTTGTTGCTAAGCTTATTGAGTCACGTCCAGACACTATTGGCCAAGCATCGCGTATTTCTGGTATCACCCCAGCGGCGATTTCGCTATTATTAGTGTATCTGAAGAAGCAAGGCTTATTACGCAAATCTGCGTAACGATAAGGGTACATAGTGTTACAGCAACAATTAACTACATTGTTAGCGCAAACTGATATTGCGCTAACGGAAAAACAACAGCAACAGCTAGTTCGTTACGTCGAGTTATTAGATAAGTGGAATAAAGCTTATAATTTAACTTCGGTACGCTTACCTGAAGAAATGATGATTAAGCATATTATGGATAGTTTAGTTGTTGCACCTCACTTACCCGGTCATCATTATATTGATGTTGGCACAGGGCCTGGCCTTCCGGGCATTGTATTAGCGATTGCATTACCTAACACACAATTTGTGTTACTAGATAGTCTAGGTAAACGCGTTCGCTTTTTAATGCATGTTAAACATGAGCTTGGCCTTGATAACGTAACACCTGTTCAGTCAAGAGTTGAAGAATATCAGCCAAGTGTTAAATTAGATGGCGTACTCAGTCGTGCATTTGCTTCATTACAAGATATGGTTGACTGGTGTTCGCACTTAATTGATCATTCGGGTAAATTTATAGCGCTTAAAGGTGTGTTCCCTAGTGAAGAGCTAGAGTCATTACCTACTGGCGTTAAGTTTGAGCAAAAAATTGCATTAGAAGTACCTAAGTTAGATGCACAACGACATTTAATTATTCTTTCTAAAGACTAGGGATCAGAGACACTGTGGCAAAAGTCATCGCATTAGCAAATCAAAAAGGTGGAGTGGGTAAAACTACAACCGCTGTAAACCTCGCTGCGTCTATGGCTGCAACGAAACGTAAAGTGCTGTTAATTGATCTCGATCCGCAAGGCAATGCGACTATGGGAAGTGGCGTAGATAAGTACGGCGACGTACCAACTATTTACGACTTACTCATTGAAGATAAACCTATAGAAGACGTTATTATCAAAGAAACGTCTGGCGAATACCATATGATTGCTGCAAATGGTGATGTAACCGCTGCAGAAGTTAAACTTATGGAATTATTTGCCCGTGAAGTGCGTTTACGTAACGCACTTGAAAAAATTCAGGATCAGTACGAATTTATTTTTATCGACTGTCCACCCTCTTTAAATATGTTAACTGTTAACGCAATGGCCGCAGCTGATTCTATTTTAGTGCCAATGCAGTGTGAGTATTATGCACTTGAAGGGTTAACCGCATTAATGGATACGATTACGCAGCTTGCTAAGTTAGTAAACCCTAGCTTACAAATTGAAGGCATACTTCGTACTATGTACGATCCGCGTAACCGTTTAGCGAATGACGTATCAGAACAATTAAAACAACATTTTGGCGACAAAGTATACCGTACGGTGATCCCGCGTAATGTTCGTTTAGCAGAGGCACCTAGTTTTGGTACACCTGCTATGTATTATGACCGGGCATCAAGTGGCGCTAAAGCATATTTAGCACTCGCTGGTGAAATGTTACGTAGAAAAGAAAAAACAGCGTCCGTTGTCGCCTAACTTTGAGGTAAAAAAATAACATGTCTGCTAAAAAACGAGGTTTAGGCCGAGGACTCGATGCACTTTTAAGTTCGTCAAAGCCTACACCGAGCGCAAGCAAGGAACAAGACACATCAAACGTGACTGAAGCTGTAAAAAATGCGGCTGGGCCAAATAACAGTGAATTACAAAAACTCCCAATCGAGTTTTTACACTCTGGTAAATATCAACCTCGTAAAGACATGTCCGAAGAGGCACTAGAAGAGCTTGCTAGTTCTATTCGCTCACAAGGTATTATTCAACCTATAGTCGTGCGCCCTATTGCACATAATAGTTTTGAAATTATCGCCGGTGAGCGTCGTTGGCGTGCAGCGCAAATAGCTAAGCTTGAAACAGTACCTTGTATTATTAAAGACGTACCAGATGAAGCTGCAGTAGCTATTGCGCTAATAGAAAATATTCAACGTGAAGACTTAAATGCCATGGAAGAAGCGGTTGCGTTAAATCGCTTACTCAATGAGTTTGAACTAACACATCAACAAGTAGCAGATGCGGTTGGCAAATCACGCACTACAGTAACTAACTTACTTCGTTTAAATAATTTAAACAGTGATGTAAAAATTCTGTTAGAACATGGCGACATTGAAATGGGGCACGCTCGTTGTTTATTAGCCCTTGAGGGAGAAGCACAATCAGATGCTGCTCGTTTAGCTGTTGCTAAAGCACTAACCGTTCGTGAAACCGAGAAGTTAGTTCGTTCAATTTTAGAACCCGTGCCAGCTAAAGAAATAGCTGAAAAAGATCCAGATGTTAAACAGTTAGAACAACAACTCGCTGAAAACCTAGGTGCCAAAGTAGAAATAAATTACAACAAAAAAGGCAAAGGTAAGCTTGTTATTTCTTATACTAATTTGGACGAACTTGACGGCATTTTAAATCGCATTAATCAAGACAATACCCACCATTAGTTTTCTACATGTCTAAAAAGGGACATTTGTAGCTATTTCGTGTTACAAAGCGTCTACTCAAGTTGCAAAACTGGCAGGATTAAGTATAATTTCGCCAGTTTTCACACCCTAACAATTAGAACGCAATAAAGGTTAACTAAACGTGACTGATAAGTTAGCGAGTCCATATCGACTTGCCGTATTAAAGTTAATTTGCCTTCAGGGTGTTGTAGCATTAGTTGCTGCTGTAATTATTTGTTTTAGTTCGGGAGTCAATGCCGCGCTTTCATCACTCGCTGGTGGAGTTGTCGCAGTACTTCCGCACTTTGTATTTGGTCTTTATGCATTCAGACATATGGGTGCAAGTCGAGCAAATCAAGCGTATGCCTCGTTGAAACGCGGCAACGGATTAAAATTTATGCTAACAATTGTATTGTTTGCGCTAGTACTGAAGCATTTTCCGGTAATTTTATTACCCTTTTTTAGTACTTATATACTGGCGCTCTTTACTGGATTGTTCGCACCCGTTTTTTTTAAACATTAACTTTGGGATATAACATGGCAGCAGAAGAAGTTACTCTATCTGGCCATATCCAGCACCATTTGACCAATGCTAAGATGTGTTCGACCGATACAGGTCTCGCCTTCAATAAAGCATGTACGGATAGTGGTTTCTGGACATGGCATATAGATACCCTCGCATGGTCTATCGGTTTAGGTCTTATATTTTTATGGATCTTTCGTAGTGCCGCTAAAAAATCAACACTAGGTGTACCTGGAAAATTTCAATGTTTCATTGAAATGGTAGTAGAGTTTGTTGGTGACAACGTACGTGATACTTTCCATGGTAAAAGCAAGCTTATTGCACCATTAGCATTAACAATATTCGTTTGGATATTTTTAATGAACTTAATGGATTTAATACCGGTTGACTTTTTACCTGCATTAGCTGGTTTTGTTGGTGAGACTGCGTTTGGTATGGATTCACACGATGTGTACATGAAAATTGTACCAACGACTGACATTAATATGACTGCAGCGCTAGCGCTGGGTGTATTTATTTTAATGATAGGCTACTCAATTAAAATAAAAGGAATCGGTGGTTTTATTAAAGAACTAACACTTCACCCGTTTAGTTCAAATAATACTGCACTACAAATCCTTTTAATCCCGTTTAACTTATTACTTGAACTGATTGCGCTGGTTTCTAAACCGTTTTCATTAGCGCTACGTCTGTTTGGTAACTTATATGCAGGTGAATTGATTTTCATCTTGATCGGCGCTATCGGATTTATGCAATTACCATTGCATTTTGTTTGGGCTGTATTCCACATCTTAGTAATTGTATTGCAAGCATTCGTATTTATGATGCTTACGATTGTATACCTAAGCATGGCAAGTTCAGATAATCACTAATTTTTAGATTTACAATTTTACTTTTACTTTTAACTTTACAATTGAAACTTTGGAGAAATAAATGGAAGCTTTAGAATTATTAACAGGCTTAAAATACATCGCAGTAGCTTTACTAATCGGTTTTGGTGCAATCGGCACAGCAATCGGTTTTGGTAACATGGGCGGTAAATTCCTTGAAGCATGTGCGCGTCAACCTGAGCTTGCACCTTCGCTACAAGTTAAGATGTTTATTCTTGCTGGTCTAATCGATGCTGTAGCAATGATTGGTGTTGGTATCGCTATGGTATTGTTGTTCGTACTTTAATTTTATTTTTTGAACAGCTTACTATTTAAGGAGGAGCGGTTGTGAATTTAAACGCCACTCTTATCGGTGAATTGATTGCGTTTACGGTGTTCGTATTATTTTGTATGAAATACGTATGGCCACCATTGAACGGTGCAATTGAAGCTCGCCAGAAAAAAATCGAAGATGGTTTAGCTGCCTCTGATAGAGCCGAAAAAGACTTAGAACTTGCGCAAAAGAAAGCTGCTGAACAGCTTAAAGATGCAAAAGCTCAAGCGGCTGATATCATTGATCAAGCTAAAAAGCGTGCAGTGCTAATTGTTGACGAAGAAACACTTCGTGGTCAGCAAGAGCGTGAAAGTATCATTGCTCAAGGGCACTCTGAAGTTGAGTCTGAACGTAATCGCATAACAGAAGAGCTACGTAAGCAAGTAGCAACTCTGGCAGTGATTGGTGCAGAACGTATTTTAGAGCGTGAAATTAATCAAGCCGCACATAGTGACATCGTTGAAAAACTTGTCGCTGAGCTGTAATTAGGAGGGTATGAGCATGTCTAATTTGACTACTATCGCTCGCCCATACGCTAAAGCGGCTTTTGAACTTGCCGTTGAGAAAGGCACTCTAGAAAGCTGGAATGATATGTTGTTCTTTGCAGGCCACGTAGCCAGCAATGAACAAGCATCATCTGCTTTAGCAGGTATGCCTACAGCTACTGCACAAGCTGAATTATTTATTCAACTTTGTGCTGAGCAGCTCAACGAACAAGGTCAGAACCTAGTTAAGGTGATGGCTGAAAATGGACGTTTGACAGCTCTACCTGACGTTGCTGAGTTATTTGCTGAATTTAAAGCAGAATACGATAAAGAAATCGAAGTAGATGTGATTTCTGCAACTCCTCTTGTTGCTGCGCAACAAGAGTCATTGGTAGCGGCACTTGAAAAACGTTTCGCACGCAAAGTTAAGCTGAATTGTAGTGAAGACGCGTCAGTGGTTGGTGGACTTATTATTAGGTCTGGCGACACTGTAATCGACGGTACTATTCGCGGTAAATTAAGCCGCTTAGCTACAACACTACAATCGTAATTGGGAAAAAGAGCATGCAACTTAATTCCACTGAAATTTCAGATCTGATCAAACAACGTATTGAGAAGTTCGAAGTTGTAAGTGAAGCTCGTAACGAAGGTACTATTGTATCTGTTACTGACGGTATCATCCGCATCCACGGTCTTGCTGACTGTATGCAAGGTGAAATGATTGAGCTTCCTGGCAGCCGTTATGCTATCGCACTAAACCTTGAGCGCGACTCAATTGGTGCAGTAGTAATGGGTCCGTACGCTGACCTTACTGAAGGCGTAAAAGTATATACAACTGGTCGTATTTTAGAAGTTCCTGTTGGTCCTGGTCTACTTGGTCGTGTTGTAAACACACTAGGTGCTCCAATCGATGGTAAAGGCGCTTTAGATAACGACGGGTTTGAACCTGTAGAAAAAATTGCACCAGGTGTAATCGAGCGTAAATCAGTAGATGAGCCAGTTCAAACTGGTTATAAATCTATCGATGCGATGATTCCAGTTGGTCGTGGTCAACGTGAACTTATCATCGGTGACCGTCAAACAGGTAAAACTGCACTAGCAATCGATGCAATCATCAATCAAAAAGACACAGGCGTTAAGTGTGTGTACGTTGCGATTGGTCAAAAAGCATCTACTATTGCAAACGTAGTTCGTAAATTAGAAGAACATGGTGCACTAGCAAATACTATCGTAGTTGTTGCATCTGCTTCTGAATCTGCGGCACTTCAGTACTTAGCACCGTTCGCGGGCTGTACTATGGGTGAATACTTCCGTGACCGTGGTGAAAACGCATTAATCGTATATGATGATTTGTCTAAGCAAGCAGTTGCTTACCGTCAAATTTCATTACTACTTAAGCGTCCACCAGGCCGTGAAGCATACCCAGGTGACGTATTCTACCTTCACTCTCGTCTTTTAGAGCGTGCATCGCGTGTAAACGCAGATTACGTTGAAAAGTTCACTAATGGTGAAGTGAAAGGTAAAACTGGTTCATTGACGGCATTGCCAATCATTGAAACTCAAGGCGGCGACGTTTCTGCGTTCGTACCGACTAACGTTATCTCTATCACCGATGGTCAGATCTTCTTAGAAACTGACTTATTCAACTCAGGTATCCGTCCGGCAGTAAATGCTGGTATCTCGGTATCGCGTGTTGGTGGTGCTGCACAAACTAAAATCGTTAAGAAACTAGGTGGCGGTATTCGTCTAGCCCTAGCTCAGTACCGTGAATTAGCTGCGTTCTCGCAGTTCGCGTCTGACCTTGATGATGCAACTCGTGCTCAACTTGAGCATGGTGAGCGTGTAACAGAGCTAATGAAGCAGAAACAGTACGCGCCAATGTCTGTTGCTGAAATGTCTTTGTCGTTATTTGCTGCTGAAAAAGGCTTCCTTCAAGACATCGAAATCGCGAAAATCGGTGACTTTGAAGCAGCTTTACTTTCTTATGCAACTAGCACATACGCAGAGCTTGTGGCTCAAATCAATGAAACTGGTAACTTGAATGCCGAGATCGAAGCGCAGCTTAAAGAACTTCTTACGAAGTTCAAGTCTACGCAAACTTGGTAATTTAGTTATTAATGGTGCGCTTTAGGAAACTAAAGCACACCTTGATTCGGAGAGAGAGTCATGGCCAGCGGAAAAGAGATTAAAAGCAAGATCGGGAGTATTAAAAATACTCAAAAGATCACTAGCGCAATGGAAATGGTTGCTGCGTCTAAAATGAAAAGGGCGCAAGAACGCGTTGCTTCAAGCCGTCCATACGCTAATAAATTACGTGAAGTAATTGGTCGTGTTGCTCAAGCAAATCTTGATTTTACTCACCCGTTCTTAAAAGAACGTGAAGTGAAACGAGTTGGTTATATTGTTATCTCTACAGACCGTGGTCTGTGTGGCGGTCTAAACTCAAACGAGTTTAAGAAAGTTGCACTTGATGTTAAAGCGTGGAAAGAGAAAGGTGTTGATGCTGAATTTGCTACTTTAGGTAGTAAGGCAGCTGGTTTCTTTCAACGTTTTGGTGGTCAACTACTCGCTAAAAAAGCGGGCCTAGGAGATAAACCTTCAGTACAAGACGTTATTGGTCCTGTAAAAATTATGCTTGATGCATTTTCTGAAGGCAAAATAGACCGTTTATTCTTGGTATATAACAAATTCGTTAATACCATGAAGCAAGAGCCAATTATAGATCAGTTACTCCCTTTGCCAAAAGCTGAAGAAGAAGTATCTGCTCACACATGGGATTACTTATACGAGCCAAACCCAGAGGCTATTTTAGAGTCTTTGTTAGTACGCTTTATTGAGTCTCAAGCATACCAAGGTGTGGTAGAAAATGCTGCCTCAGAACAGGCTGCTCGTATGGTTGCAATGAAAGCTGCAACTGATAACGCAGGTGACCTTATGGACGAGCTACAGCTTGTTTATAACAAGGCTCGCCAAGCAGCAATCACACAAGAAATTAGTGAGATTTGTTCTGGCTCAGCAGCAGTTTAATGCTTCGGGTAAAGATTAACGAGAGGAATAGACATGAGTTTAGGTAAGGTCGTCCAAATTATCGGCGCCGTTGTGGATATTGAATTTCCACAAGATAGCGTGCCAGCGGTATACCACGCACTAAGAGTAACAGATGGCGATTTAGCTGGTTTGACTTTAGAAGTTCAACAACAGCTAGGTGGCGGTGTAGTGCGTACTATCGCTATGGGTACTACTGATGGTTTACGTCGTAGTGCTTTAGTTATGAATACAGGTGAATCGATTCAAGTTCCAGTTGGTAAAGCAACACTTGGTCGTATCATGAACGTACTTGGTGAGCCAATCGATGAAGCGGGTCCAATCGGCGAAGAAGACCGTATGTCTATTCACCGTGCAGCGCCTTCATACGAAGAGCAATCAAGTTCAGTTGAGCTTTTAGAAACTGGTATCAAGGTTATCGACCTTGTATGTCCGTTTGCTAAAGGTGGTAAAGTTGGTTTATTCGGTGGTGCCGGTGTTGGTAAAACTGTAAACATGATGGAACTTATCCGTAACATCGCAATCGAGCACAGCGGCTACTCAGTATTCGCAGGTGTTGGTGAGCGTACACGTGAGGGTAACGATTTCTACCATGAGATGAACGATTCAAACGTACTTGATAAAGTATCGCTTGTATACGGTCAGATGAACGAGCCTCCAGGTAACCGTTTACGCGTAGCGTTAACAGGCCTTACTATGGCTGAAAAGTTCCGTGATGAAGGTCGCGATGTACTTTTCTTCGTAGATAATATCTACCGTTATACACTTGCTGGTACTGAAGTATCTGCACTTCTTGGTCGTATGCCGTCAGCGGTAGGTTACCAGCCTACACTTGCTGAAGAAATGGGTGTGCTTCAAGAGCGTATCGCTTCAACTAAGACTGGTTCAATTACATCAATCCAAGCGGTATACGTACCAGCGGATGATTTAACGGATCCATCTCCAGCAACTACCTTTGCTCACTTAGACGCAACAGTAGTACTTTCACGTGATATCGCATCACTTGGTATCTACCCAGCGGTAGACCCACTTGATTCATCTTCACGTCAACTTGACCCACAAGTAATTGGTCAAGAGCACTACGATACAGCACGTGGTGTTCAGACAGTTCTTCAGCGTTACAAAGAACTTAAAGACATCATTGCAATCCTAGGTATGGACGAGCTTTCTGACGAAGATAAGCAACTTGTATCTCGTGCACGTAAAATCCAACGTTTCCTATCTCAGCCATTCTTCGTGGCAGAGGTGTTTACAGGCGCGTCAGGTAAATACGTATCACTGAAAGATACAATTGCTGGCTTCAAAGGCATTTTAAACGGCGAGTTTGATGAGCTTCCAGAGCAAGCGTTTTACATGGTTGGCTCTATCGAAGAAGCTCAAGAAAAAGCCAAAGGCATGTAACTAGGAGGGTAGTATGACAGCTATGACTGTACATCTTGACGTAGTAAGCGCAGAGCAGAGCTTGTTCTCTGGTCTTGTTGAATCGATTCAAGTATCTGGTAGTGAAGGCGAGCTGGGTGTAAACCTAGGTCATGCTCCACTACTAACTGCCCTTAAACCTGGTATGGTACGTTTAGTTAAGCAATATGGTCACGAAGATGTGTTATATGTTGCTGGCGGTACATTAGAAGTTCAACCAAATCACATCACGATTCTTGCAGATACTGCGGTTCGTGGTGAAGATTTAGATGAAGATTCTGTACAAAAAGCTAAACGTGAAGCTGAAGAACATATGGCGAATTCGTCAGCTGTTGAGTTTGATTATCAACAAGCGGCTACGCGACTGGCAGAAGCAGTTGCTCAGTTACGCGTAATTCAGCAATTACGTCACAAGTAAGCCTATCCGGTTTTGAAAAGCCCACTTTATGTGGGCTTTTTTGTGTCTGTAATTTAAACATGGTGTATCGCTTATTTATAATTGTTAAATAACAGGTCTATCAGACTATTATCTGTGCTTTATCACTTATATCCTTCACCAATCCTCGCTACAATAACGTCATCCAATTAAGTGTGTTTTTCAGTCAAGATTCAGTACGAATAAACTAACCTACTGAGTATCTGCACAAGAAGTGATTTACGTAATCTTCTGCACAAACATAATACTTATTTAACTAAAACAACGGAAAAAGGAAATTGTTTTAATGGCTCTAACAACTGTTATTCTTGCTGCGGGTAAAGGTACTCGTATGCGCTCTGCTCTACCTAAAGTTTTGCACAATGTTGCAGGTAAACCAATGGTACAGCACGTTATTGATAATGCGATGGCATTAGGTGCAACGACTACAAACTTAGTTTACGGACACGGCGGCGATCTATTACAACAACAACTTGCCGATAACGATGTAAATTGGGTACTTCAAGCAGAACAACTCGGTACTGGCCACGCAGTAGCGCAAGCCAACTCTCATATTAACGATGAAGACACAGTATTGATTTTATACGGCGATGTACCGCTAACAAAACAATCAACTCTAGAGCGTTTATTAGCTGCAACACCTAAAAATGGTTTAGCGGTATTAACGGTAAATTTGGTAAACCCAAATGGCTATGGTCGCATGCTTCGTGTTGGTGGTAAGTTAGTCGGTATTGTTGAGCAAAAAGATGCAAGCTCAGAGCAGTTACTTATTAACGAAGTAAATACAGGCATTATGGCTGTTAACGGTAAGCTATTAAAAACATGGTTAGGTAACTTATCTAACAATAATGCACAAGGCGAGTACTACTTAACAGATATCGTTGCAATGGCTCACAGTGAAGGCGTAGAGATCACTTCAGCGCAACCAGATCATGCAATGGAAGTTGAAGGCGCAAATAACCGCGTACAACTTGCAGGCTTAGAGCGCGCTTACCAAGCATGGCAAGCAGAAGAGTTAATGTTAAATGGCGCAACACTTGCCGACCCTGCCCGTATAGATGTGCGTGGAACAGTTACTACCGGTGAAGATGTACTTATCGACGTAAACGTTATTTTTGAAGGCACAGTCACGCTTGGTAACAATGTACAAATTGGCCCTAACTGTGTACTTAAAAACTGTACCATAGGCGATAACGTGGTAATAAAGGCGAATACCTTAATTGAAGATGCAAGCGTAGCTGCTAAATGTACGCTGGGCCCTTATGCTCGCCTTCGCCCTGGCGCTGTTATGGAAGAAGACTCACACATTGGTAACTTTGTTGAGATGAAAAAAACCCGTTTAGGCAAAGGCTCAAAAGCCAACCACTTAAGTTATTTAGGTGATGCTGAAATTGGCGAAAAAGTGAATATTGGCGCTGGTACTATTACCTGCAACTACGATGGTGTTAATAAATCAAAAACTATTATTGGCGATAATGCTTTTATTGGCTCTAATTCATCACTCGTTGCCCCAGTAAATATAGGCGCAACTGCAACAATTGGTGCAGGCTCTGTGATCACCAGTACCGTTGAAGATGACCAATTAGCAATAGCACGCTCTAAACAGCGTAATTTAACGGGTTGGAAACGCCCAGTTAAAAAATAACAATTAGAGGCTACTTAGGTAGCCTTTTTTATTTTAGTTGAAGTTTAAATTGCTCTTTATAGCGTCTAGATAGGTTTAGTACTTTACCTGTAGTTAATTTTATTTCACTGTCGCCACTGGATAGTGGTGTAATAGACTCCACTTTATCGAGTTTTACGCCATGGCTGCGGTGAATTCTACAAAACCCCTGCACTTCAAGTTGTTTACTTAATGCTGTAAGCGTTGCCCTTAACGGATATATACGTGAGCCTATATGTAGGTTTACATAATTACCCGACGATTCAAGCCAATCAACATCCTCTATTTTTATAATGAATTCTTTTCCGAGCTTTTTAACTAATAGGCGGTTTATGGTCGATGTTGTTTGCTGCTCACTTTCTTCAATTGAAGAGGCTTCACCTAGTAACTGCTGCACCACATATTGATATACTTTGATAAGTACGATGAAAAACACAAAGCTTATAGCGTCTTTCTGGTATTCATAAATAAGCTCAAACCAGCTAAGTCCAAAGTTGTAAGACCCATCATTCAACAAATATATGAATTTACGAACCCCTACCATAATACCAACGTGTAACACGCTAAATATAATAGAGGCAGCAAAGTACATACCTAATGAGGCCGTAATATTTTGCCAATTAAAAGATAAGTGTCTTAAAAACCAAATTAAAATAGGGAATATAAGCAAAGTACTCAAGGCACTTGAATACTCCCAAATAAATGGCTCCCACATTAAAAAAGTTAAAGCTCCTTCTCTTTGGGCTTCCATTATTTGGGTTGTAGCGTTTACTGTATTATTAATCAATACGTAAGCACACAGTAATACTGATGCGTAAATGCTTTGAAAACGTTGAAAGTGCTGTAGGTTCATAAATATATGCTTATTGCTGACGTGGCACGCTTATCCCTGTATACCACCTTTTATCACTATTGCTTGTAATATAAGCACTTATAGATAGTTTTAGCGAGAGCTTTAGGTATGAATAACGCATAACATACATAAAGTAGTAAAAGCATGAGCACTCAAGTACAACAACCTTCATTAGTTAATTCGCGTAAATATTATCTTGATTGGCTTAGGATAATCGCATTTGCGTCGCTAATTTTTTATCACATTGGCATGTTGTATAGTGAAAACTGGGGATTTCATTTTAAAAGTAATTATACATCACAGTATGTTGAATATTTAATGTTGGTGTTTTCACCTTGGCGCATGTTGCTCATTTGGTTTATATCGGGCGTAGCACTGCGTTTTATGATTGATAAAGTACGCAGCTTTAAGTCTTGGTTACATTTCACCTTATACCGCTCTATTTTTTTACTGTTACCCTTGCTGGTGGGGTTATGGTTAATAGTGCCTTTACAGCTGTTTGCAGAAATGTCACAGCAAGGTGTTATTGATATTAGCTATTGGCAATTTTATTTAGCTTTTATAGAGACTAACAATACGCTTTTTATTAATTATCAGTCTGGAGTGTGGCCGAATGTGGATGTAAATCACTTATGGTATTTGCGCTCGTTGTGGCAATTTATGCTGATCATTATTGTTTTAACTCTTTTTGCACGCTTGCCTTTTATTACGCCTTTAAAAACCTTTGTTAAAGGGGATATGTCATTTGGGCTTTTAATTACCTTGCTCACTATTGCCGTACTATTTACAAGCCATTACTTAACTGGCGATTCAATTAGAGAGACTAACGGCTTAATACTGCTACTCACAGGATACATACTTGCCAAAAACACTTACTTTTGGAACTGCTTAAATAAAAAATTAGTATTACTAGCTTTGAGTTTTGCGGTTTTGTTTGTACTTATAATATTAAGTTATCAGAAGGTGTTTACTCTTCCTCATTTTATTTTAAGCGCTAGCTACAATATTCAACGTGTTGTAGGTGTATTTTTTGTACTTGCGCTCGCTCACCGATTCTTAAATTTTAATACTTACTATTTAAAACAGCTCAATGTATGGGTGTTTCCCTTTTATTTATTGCATCAAAGCATTTTGATTATTTTGTGTTTTTTACTACAGCCTTTAGGTTTAGGGCCTGGTGCTGAACCATTCATCATTATTACAGGGACTTGGTCTTTTTGCGGTGTTATTACATGGGGTATTACACGTATTGATGTACTTAGACCTTTGCTAGGGGTTGCAATTAAACGAGATTATTCCCCGACTGTAAAAATACTTGGCTATACGGCTGCTTTAATTTTAATAACTCCGCTAGCGTATAAGCTAATTACTTAGGCTAAGGGGCTGTATTAAAATTGCCATAATCTTGTCATGCCTGTGTGTTGATATTTAGCAAATACAATACTAAGGAAAATCACATGTTTAAAAAATCAATTATTGCGCTGTCACTTATATCTGTTCTTACTGGTTGCTCACTTGATGGTGACGATGGCCAAAACGGCTCTCAAGGATTACAGGGAGAACAAGGCGCAAATGGGATAAATGGTGTAAATGCTAATTCAGTATTAAATATTAGCCTCGTAGGAAGAGGAGTATTAAATGCACAAAGCCCAGAAGGTGCCGCTGAAATAGTTGCTTACCAAGCATCTAAAAAATGGATTTACGCTATTAACAGTTCAGGCGATGACGCTGTTATTAATATTTTACCCGTCGACACCTTTGATACTGCCGCACTCGTTAAAGATAACGAAGGGGTTATCAGCGCCACAAATTTAACGTCCGTTATTACGTTGTCTTTAAACGAGCATACCCAAAGCGATGCAAACAGCATTGCTATTGATGAAAATAATAATTTACTAGCGGTCGCAATGGCTGCTAAAAGCACGGGTGATGCAGGTCAAATTGCTTTTTACGATATAAGCGGCGACTCACCTGTATTTATTAAAAATGTTACAGTCGGATTTTTACCAGACATGGTGACGTTCACCCATGATGGCGCAAAGGCAGTGGTTGCTAACGAAGGTGAACCAAGTGGCGACTACAGCGTAGATCCTGAAGGTTCTATTAGTATTATCGATATAACAAATAATGTAATAGCCGATACAGCAATAAATATTGATTTTAAAGCCTATAACAACAAACAAACCGAACTAGAAGCGCAAGGGGTCGTTTTTGCAAACCCAAATGGTCGTACTATTAACGGTAATCTGATAAATACCACAGTAGCTATGGATTTAGAGCCCGAGTACGTTAGCATTTCTAAAGATAACAAATATGCTTATGTATCTATTCAAGAAAACAATGCACTTGCAATAGTTAACCTACAAGACAACAGCCTTGAGCTAAAGGGCTTAGGCTTTAAAGATTGGTCAAGCTTACAACTTGATGCCTCAGATAAAGATGGCGGCGTTAATTTTAAATCATACCCAGGGCTCTATGGTATGTACCAGCCCGATACTATCTCAAGCTTTAGTTGGAAAGGCGCTAACTTTATAGTCACTGCCAACGAAGGTGACGCAAGAGAATACTTTTTTGATACAACGGATGAAGCAGACTGTATAGCAAAGGGCGGACTTGATTACGATAAAGACGACGGCTGCTTAGCTTATATAGATGAGAGCCGCGTTGAAGACTTAACGCTTGCAGCTAATTTTGATTACTTAAATAACGACGATAACGATATTGGTCGCTTAAAAGTAACAACAATAAAAGGCGATACTAATAATGATGGCCAATACGAATCGCTTTATGCTTATGGTGCACGTTCGTTTACCATTTTGGACAGCAATGGGCTGGTGGTGTTTGATTCAGGCGATGATATAGGTCGTATTACTGCATCGGTTCATGGTGAAGCATTTAACAATAATGAAGATGAAAACAAAGGTGACTCACGTTCAGATGATAAAGGCGCAGAGCCAGAAGCGCTGACTATTGGTAAAATTGACGATCGTACATTTGCTTTTATAGGGCTCGAGCGTATGGGTGGAATTATGGTTTATGATATTACCAATCCATATAATGTGCAGTTTGAAGACTACTTCTATAATAGAGGCTTAATTAAAGACGCTAATATTACAGGCGATTTAGCGCCTGAAGGAATGGTATTCGTTCCAGCTGAGCAAAGTGCCACAGGAAACCCACTCTTAATCGTTGGAAATGAAATATCAGGCTCTATTGCCGTATGGGAAATAGCATCTAAATAAACCTTTAATTTAAAATAAAGCTGTGTGTTGTTTGTTTAACATACAGCTTAGTTTAAACCTTACTAATACCTCATCAATAGATACTTATATTGTGCGTGTTTTTTAAACTAAAAGTATCCTGTAGCCCTTTATTTGTATAGCTTTCATACTAAATTCATTTAATTGTCAAAAAGCTGAAATAAAACATTGACCCCCGCTCGAATCTCCCTATAATGCGACCCCACTGAGACGGGAAACGCCGAAGCATAGCGAGGCACGAACTACTCAGAGAGTTAAATAAAACTTCGGTTTTAAATCTTCTAAAAAGAAAGTTTAAAACAAAGTGTTGACTCGAAAAATAAAGGGTGTATTATTCGCATCCCTTGAGGCGCTAAAGCGACTCAAACGTTCTTTAACAATATAAAGCAATCATCTGTGTGGGCACTCGTACAGATTGAGTTCTAACAGCCAAACTACTTAGGTAGCGAGGCAAACAAATTAGAGTCTCAATTGAAACTGAGTGACCATATGTTATTAAAAGATTCAGCCTTGAGCTGTTTTGATTTCACTTTTTAAAAGTGAAAATAATAACGCACAGTCAATTCGTTTTTGGCAACAAAAACAAAAATTCAGAATTCATTGAGCTGTCGAAAGACATAAAACTTTTTAATTGAAGAGTTTGATCATGGCTCAG
>NZ_JACJDR010000025.1:0-51963 GCF_014163655.1 Pseudoalteromonas sp. SR45-1
GTGTTCGAAGGGCACATCTGAGCGGATGTAAAGCTCGCCTTTATAATCTATATAGTTTTAACAAATAACTTTAGATATTACTATCACAGTTTTCCATTGTATTTAACCAACCTCAATGGCCGGTAATCGCTCTTTTGAGGCATTCGCCTAAACACGTTTTGGGGCAGAAACGAGTTACGCGTGAATGACCGCTATTGGCACTTTCCAGCCATCCGATAATATAGAATATTGATAATAGTTGGCAAATATTACTGTGTCTGATGGCGCTCCGATTATCCGGCCTACACACTGCGGTTGGCTATAATCAAACCCTAACTTTACTTTTAGGAGTTATAGCCATACTTGAGCCCATTTACGGTATTTTTAATTAACTCACGGCCAGCTATAGTATCTATAAATGTTAAAGGTTTTTTAGAGTCGAATAGGAGTGAAGGGGTATTTAACCAAATATTAAAACGTTCTATATTTTCAAAGTAATCAAGACAAAAAGAGCAGACTTTTGCAATTTCAAATGCATTTTCACTTAAAGTGGTATTTAAAGGCTTTAATTCTTTTTTATAGCGTACATATGAGCTCTTGCTAGTTCTAATAGCTGAAGAAAATGCTCGTATATCCCAGCCTAGCTCTATCCTTAAACGCTCAGCATTTTTGATATCTACACCTTGATGTATAAAGTTAATTTGTTTTAGATGACTAGATTTTTCACTGATATTTCTATTGCTTAAAATCTCTATAAGGTCTATTTGTTTATGAATTTCAGAGAAGCTATACATAGCAACACCTTAAATTAAATTATGTTTCCTCGTGTAACTGAAATCGATGTTACCTGTAGAGGTCTATTTGAGATAAATTCTAGCGTATTTACCGCAATTCACTTAACCCCAAAGCAATAGCCTCTTGCTGAAAGCGGCCTGATATATTAATTATTCGCTCATAGGCACCGGTTAAAAAATGCTCCTCTGTCGCTTCAGGCCTATTGTTCATAACTGGCTGATCAAAAAAGTCAGCAAAGTTATCAAAATCAACCTGAGCTTTGGAAGGTTTTTTACTTTGTTTATTAAAAGTAATATTGCTTGAGTCTGTATCTGCGGTGTTTTTTCCAGCAGGAGTTTCAATTTTTTCAAACTTAACTACATCAGCTTCCAATGGAACATCTTGATTAACTCTATACGCGTATTCTAAAAGCTTAGGTTCGGCGGGCATGTACATAATAGCTTCTTGGTTCTTAGAGTTTGTTACCCTCAGTATGCGGCCCAATATTTGCCTAAAATGCATTTCTGTTTTTATGTTTGTAAGGTGGCAGCAAACCTGTAAACGAGGGATGTTTGTACCTTCGCTAATCATACCAACAGAAATAATCCACTTAGTTTGTGCATACCTAAACTGCTGAATAATACTTGTAGGTTCATTTTCTCGGTAGGTTACAACAATGCTATCCTCGTCAAAGTAAGTTCGCATTAACTTAGAGATTTGATGGGCATGCTCAACAGACGATGCAACAATTAACCCCGCTGCATCGGGGTTTTTCAATCTAATTGAGATAAGCTTTTTTTGAGCGGAAGAAATTATGTATTTTACTACCGCTTCATTTTCAATAATTTCTTGATAAGAAACGCCAGAGTCGTTTAATAACGCTTTAAAGCAGTTAAATGTTTTGGTTTCAACGTCATCTACAACTGTAATGTGGTTATTATCAACAGCTACTATTTTTGGAACCCGACACACATTATCTACAATAGCCTCTGAAAGCCCGTAAACGTAGTCACACGCTATTTTGTTGTTAGGCTGCTGATAAGATGAAAGAACAATAGGAGCAGCATCAGAGCGCCAAGGTGTGCCTGTTAAGGCTAATGTGCATTGTGCTTTATTATGAATGTTAAGAATTATCTGCTCACCCCATGCATTAGCATTGTCAATATTAGAGCCAGCACAATGATGAATTTCATCAAATATTACAAAAACACGATATCGTTCAAATAGCTGCCAAAAGTGCACATCTAAATACTGTAAGCTTTGATATGTTAAAGTTCTACCTTTAGCGCCAATAAGCCCATCAAATCGTTCATTCGTTTTTAGTTGCAAGCTTTCCTTAAAGTCTTGAGATACAATTGAAGACGGTGAAAAACAAATAATCACATCGACCATATTATTTTTTAATAATTGATCGGCTAATTCCGAGGCCATCAAGGTCTTACCCGCCCCAGGAGTTGCCAAGGCTAAAAAGTGGCTATTGCCGTTCTGATATTGTGTAAGCGCTAAATTAATACACTCGGCTTGCCATAGTCTTAGTTTCATATTTTCTCTAATGCTTCGCTCTGCTTCAGTAAGCCTTCAATCGCTCTAATCTTGCCAAGTATTCTTGTATTGTTGTCTCTCGCTTTGTTGTACTGTGGCTGTAGTTCATCTACCAGTTCGGGCGACTCCAAATAAAGCTCTTTATATGCCTCAGATTCCCCCATATTCAATAATAGATCGGCTTTGTAATGATTTAACTTACTAAGTAACAGCGAGTGTTTATCACCTGCCTTTTCTATGGCTTTAATGGGTACTGAGCTAGCTAAATGAGTAATTATCTCAACGTTAAAACTCTCTGTTTTATTGAATCGCGTAAATCCTTTTTTATTTGATACCACTTTTTTCAGCCAGCCTTTTTTAACAAGCTTGAGCAATTCAGCATATATACTTCGCCTAACTGCTGTAGGTACTAAAGAAGAGTCATTTTTTAGTGCTAAGTACGCCGAGCGTACATCACTTGTTGTAAAGTTATCAAAATTTGGTGCAACAATAATTTGAGCTACGAGAGGATCAAATTTCAAAGTAAATCCTAATAAACTTCTTATAATAATGGGTATTATAGGGCGTGGTAGTTAAGCGCTCAACATGAAAATCTAATCATTTTGCCTTGAGGGAAATCAGGTGAGTGATTTAGTTAAACATTTTGGTGAAAAGCTACGAGAAAAACGCAAAGAAGCAGGTTATTCGCAAGAAGGTTTTGCGGCCTATGTAGGTATAGAGCGCGGTAATTATGGAAAAATGGAAAGAGGTAATGTGAATATTAAGTTAGAGACATTATACAAGCTAGCTAATGCGTTAAATTGTGAATTTGAAGACATAATGCCACCAAGGTTGATGTATAAACTCAATTTAGATTAATTAAAATACATTCAAATTCTACGAGTTTTTATTAATTAAAAGCACGTATCAAAATTAATCCCGGATTTTTTGTACAATATGCATGCATATTATTATCGAACAATAGAAGAAAAGTCACCTTTCATGTATAATAATATTGGTCAATATATTATTTAATTCGAGCATTTTTCATGGCTAGTTCAACGCAAATAAAAGCACTTATGCAATCGCATATCGATAAAGATGACGATAGATTTTTATCTATTGCGCTTCAAGTTGCTGCGCATGAAGCAAGAAGTGGTCATGGCAAACTAGCACAGGAATTAAAACAGCTTATTGATAAGGCAAAAAAAAAGAGCCTTAATAATCTACCTGTTTCAATTGCAAGTGGTGTCAAAGATTCTACGGGACTGCTGACAACAAGCTATCCTAAGCTACGTTTTAATGATCTTATAGTTTCTGAAAGTGTTAAAGGCCGGTTAAATCGCTTAGTCAAAGAGCAAAAACATTTATCAACACTAAAAAATCATGGTTTATCACCAAGAAGAAAATTACTATTAGCAGGAAAACCAGGTACAGGTAAAACTTATACGGCATCTGTACTTGCAGGAGAATTAAATTTCCCTTTATTTGAAGTCCGCCTTGATGCGGTGATTACTAAATATTTAGGTGAATCTTCAGCTAAATTACGTCAAATATTTGATGCTATTAGAGATGTAAGAGGCGTATATTTCTTTGATGAATTTGACGCATTAGGCTCTCACCGAGGATCAAATAATGACGTAGGTGAAGCACGAAGAATCCTAAATAGCTTCTTACAGATGATTGAACAAGATGATTCTAGTAGTGTCATTGTTTGTGCTACTAATCATATTGAAGCCCTTGACCATGCACTCTTTAGACGTTTTGATGATGTCATTCGCTACGAATTGCCGTCAGAGAATGAAATAATTGCACTTTTTAAGTCTAGACTTCATTCTTATGTTGCTAAGAATTTCTCATGGAAAAAATTAGCATTGAAGTCAGATGGTCTCAGTAATGCAGAAGTTACCCTAGCTGCTAATGACGCAATCAAGGAGATGTTGATTCATGATTATCCGTCGATCACTATCACTATGATTCAAGAAGCAATAGAAGATAGAAAAAGCATTAGTCAACATTTTGCGATTTAATATGGAAGCTTAATGAAGAATAACAATTTTGAAGGAACAAGCAGTGACTAACCACTTTTTTAACAAACCGCACTTCATCCTAAATTCAACGGCAAGACCTCAACTATTTACTACTCCTAATCGACGCATTCCTCCAATACTTATCCCTCAGCGAGATCGACAAAGTCATAGTAGAAATCTACGAGGTGATCTTGCCACAGTTTCAACTCAATTAAATACATTGAAACAACACGCTTCAGGTTTAACATTGCAAATGGGGATAGGTATACAGGTCGAATTTGAAAGTTTTCCTGATATTGATATGGCAGTAGAGAAATTAGCTAATGCGACGCATAAAATAGAACTTCATAATGTAAAAAAGATTACAGAAAACAATCAAACAAGAACTATTGCTACTGTTTTTATTCCTGAAGGAAAGCTTCATACTTTTGAAAGTAAAATTATTGAGTATGTTAATCAAGATAGGATTATAAATGGAATTGTTAGAGATAATCAAAAATTAATAGATACCATATCATCTATTCGCACCGCTGCTTTTTCTGCTATATGGTCTGATGATAATACTTTATTACCCGATGATAAAAATGATTTCGTTTGGTGGGAAGTATGGCTGTCTACTCCAAAGAGAAGTAGAAGCACAACAAATCATTATGCAGAAATTATTTCCGATTTTACGTTGATAGCTAACGAGTTTGAAATTGAGGTTTCTGAACATAAGTTGCGATTCCCAGAGCATACTATTATTCAAGTTAAGGCTACTCAAAATCAATTAACTAATAACACATTATTGCTAAGTCGAGTTGCTGAAATTCGCGCACCAAAAACCACAGCTGATTTTTTTGACTCTGCCCCCCATGAAGAACAAGAGCAATGGACAGAAGATTTATTGCGACGTCTAAGCGTGAACAACAGTGGTACTGAGCCTTACATTTGCGTGTTAGATACAGGCGTAAATGTAGAGCATCCTTTGTTGTCTCCTTTTGCAGGTCTCAATGATCAATTAACGGTTACTGATAACGGAGACGCTACGGATATTAATGGTCATGGCACAGAAATGGCTGGGCTTGCTATGTGGGGGGATTTAACCGATATACTTGGTTCTAATGATGTAGCAACTATTAATCATAAATTTGAATCAATTAAAGTTTTAGATCGTAGTGGTGATAATGAAGACAAGTCTCTAGGTTTAATAACTGCTAATGCGATTGCAACAGCAGAATTTGCAAATATTGAACGAAGTCGTATATTTTCAATGTCACTTTCAGCTAATACTGGGACAGACGGAGGCAGGCCTTCATCTTGGTCAAGTACGCTAGATTCATTAGCTGTAGATTATTTAGGGGAAGGAAAAAACCCTCGTTTATTTACTATATGCGCAGGTAATGTTCCGTTTGATTCTGATATGGAATACCCCGATACTAATCAACTACAAGATATTCATGACCCTGCTCAATCTTGGAATTCTATTACAGTTGGTGCTTATACCAATAAAGTGACCATTACAGAGTCCTGTGATTATCAACCATTAGCAAAAGTGGGGGGATTATCACCTTATAGTACGACTTCTCTTGTATGGGATAGAAAAAACGCCCCTATAAAACCCGAGATTGTTTTTGAAGGGGGGAATATTGGTAAAGATCAATATGGGTGTGCAGGAATGCAAGACTTACACTTACTTACTACTTTCCATGATTTCTCTCAACGGAACTTCCAAACCAGTAATGCTACAAGTGCAGCTACAGCGCTTGCCGCCCGCTTTACTGCGCAAGTAAAAGCCGAACACCCTGACTTGTGGCCTGAGACTATTCGGGCTTTAACTATCCACTCCGCGGATTGGACAGATGAAATGTATCAATTAATAAATACAGGGCGCTCCAATAAAGCAATTAGAAAAAGTGATATGAGTAACTTAACTCGCATGGTTGGCTTTGGTGTGCCCAATTTAGAAAGGGCGGTTAAAAGTGCCAGCAATTCTCTTTCGTTAGTTATACAAGATGAATTACAACCGTTTTATAAGGATGGTAACGTTAAAACAAAGGATATGCATTTACATGATTTACCATGGCCGAAAGATACGTTACAAACAATAGGTGAGGCAGATGTTGAACTAACTGTAACGCTTTCTTACTTTGTTGAACCAAATCCATCAAGCCGTAACACTTTAAATAAATATAGCTACGCCAGTCATCAATTGCGCTTTGATGTAAAACGGCATGAAGAATCTTCTGCTGCATTTCAAAGTCGTATTAATGCGGCTGCGGAGGGGGGCAAACCAGATGACTCTCCGAGTGACTCTAATTGGACTTTAGGGGCTGATAACCGACATAGAGGCTCTATTCATAAAGACATTTGGAAAGGCAGTGCAGCAGAGCTTGCAGAGCGAGGACAAATTGCTATTTATCCTGCCAGTGGTTGGTGGAAAACTCGTACTTCACATGAGCGTTGGGATTCAAAAGCAAGATACTCTTTAATTGTTACTCTTTCAGTGCCTGAAATAGATATAGATATTTATTCTGAAGTAGAAACTAAAGTAGAAGCTACTCTTCTAGCAAGTTCCGCGGTTGACGTTCAGGTTTAACAGTGCCTATCAACTAAGTTTACATGGCTTAATTGACATAACCCAAGAAAAACTTAGTTAAACTTTTTGAACCTTTCACTAAATAGTATGCTTAATTAGTATGTGTACTATTAAAATTTATTTGTTTATCAATGCAATTCTATTTCATAGTATGTTTTTAGAGGTACTAACCGCAATATAACAAGCGATTGCTGCGCCAAATTGACCGCCGAGTACGCTACTTACGCAAACGCATACCAGATTTAAAAATTATTGACTACTCTCCGGTGCAAGATGGAAAAGTATTTTTTGGTGCATGGGTTGAAATTGAAAACGAAGAAGGTGAAGTTAAAAAGTTCAGAATTGTAGGTCCTGATGAAATTTACGACCGTAAAGATTACATATCAATAGACTCACCTATGGCGCGTGCGTTGATTAAAAAACAAGTGGACGACGAATTTGAAGTGACCACTCCTCAGGGAAAAAAGCAGTGGTATGTAAACAGTATCGATTACCAAAAAAAGAAATAAAAAGTTTTGATTCAGATCATGTTAACTTTTGATTGTGTAAATTAAAGCAATAAGCTATAACTGAATTATTCAAGTTGATTTGTTTAATTTGAAAGCAGTTAATTAAGGTCGTGATTATGTCAAACATAGTACAGCGCATATTTAGTAATGCCGTATTGTTTGCACTTTTAATGAGTGTAAGTTTGACGCTGCATGCCAGCAACACTGACGTAAACCTTGATAACGCTAAACTATCTAATCACTTTATTACTTGTGATATTCCTGACCAAGCAAACCTCGATTTTGACGTGGACTCTCACGTTAACACTATTACCTTTAGGTCGCCTCAACCACTTCCTAATGTCGTAGATTCTTTTTATAAGAGCACTAATCTAAACAGACCTTTTAGCACTGCATACCAACGCGGACCACCTAGCTATTTAATTTAATTCATTATTTTACAACTTAATTAAATTTTATAACTACTAAGGTGACTACTATGTCTAACTTTAAAGAATTACGTACCCAAAATATTTCTCATGGCGTTATTGCTAGCACATTTGCAGATGATCAACCATTAATCGATTTATCTTCTCCAGCGCTAAAAATGGTGAATAACTTTACTCAAAAAACACCTATTCGTGCAGAGCATGGAACAACGATTACAGATGCACTTAAACAAGTAAGTGCACAACAATCTGACTTTGTTTTAGTAACAGACGAACACCAAAAATTAATTGGCCTAGTTTCTAGCGCCGATTTACAAAGCTCTAAAATTACTATTATTGCAGAGCGCTTAAATATGCAACGAAGCGAAGTAAGCTTACGTGACATCATGACACCAGTTAACCGCCTTACAGGTGTAAGTATGCAAAGCTTAAGCTACGCATGCATTGGTGATGCGCTGCAAACGATGGAGCATCAGGGCACAATGTTTTTATTAGTTACAACAGCGAGTAACGAAATTTGTGGTTTAATTTCAGCTCGCCAAATAGCTAAAACATTACATATTCCTGTACATATCTCACCTATTGCTCACTCTTTCAGTGAGGTATTAGAAAACATTGAGCACCCTCACTAGGGCGCTCTTTTAGTTGAATTGATTTGCTCCCGACCCAACCATCTTAAAGCAAGTAAAATAGCTTGCTTTAAGAGCTTTTCATTACTACCTCCTGTGATATTATTCAAGCAATTAACAGCGCCAGTAACACGCTTCTGGTCTTATTTTATTGTATAAAAAGGTTTTTGCATGAGCGATATCTCTGCACGTTTAGCCGGTGAGTTAAACGCACAGCAGCAACAGGTTGTTGCTGCAACAAAGTTACTTGATGAAGGCGCAACTGTTCCTTTTATTGCCCGCTACAGAAAAGAAGTTACAGGCGGCCTAGACGACACCCAATTACGCCTTTTAGAGCAGCGTTTATCGTATTTACGTGAACTAGAAGAGCGCCGTAGTTTTATTTTATCGACAATCGAATCGCAAAATAAATTAACGCCAGAGCTAAGTGCCGATATAACCAATGCACAAAGTAAAACAGAACTTGAAGATTTATACCTACCATATAAAGCTAAGCGCCGCACTAAAGGCCAAATAGCAATTGAAGCTGGTTTAGAGCCTCTTGCAGATGCACTATTTAAAGATGCTAACCTTGACCCAGAGCAACAAGCGGAACAGTTTGTAAGTGCTGAAAAAGGTTTTGCAGATACAAAAGCGGTACTTGAAGGCGCTAAATTCATCTTAATGGAACGCTTTGCTGAAGACGCAAAATTACTTGCTAAATTTAGAAGCCACATTAGCCAAAATGGCGCAATTGAAAGTACTGTGATTAAAGGCCAAGAGCAAGCCGGTGCAAAATACCGTGATTACTTTGAGCATCAAGAACTTCTTAAAAAAGTACCTTCTCACCGTGCGCTTGCAATGCTTAGAGCTCGAAATGAAGGTGTACTTCAGTTAAATATAAACCCAGAGCCTAGTGCAGAAAATTCAGCACAATTATGTGCAAACATGATTGCTGAGCATTACCGTTTAGATATTAAATATAAAGCGGCAAGTCCTTGGTTATTAAACGTTGTTCAATGGGCGTGGAAAGTTAAGCTAGGGTTACACCTAGAGAATGAGTTTTTTGCAGCAATGCGCGAAAAAGCAGAAGCCGGTGCAATAGATGTATTTGCTAAAAACTTAAAAGATTTATTAATGGCTGCACCTGCAGGCCCTCGTACTACTTTAGGTCTTGATCCAGGCCTTCGTACTGGCTGTAAGATTGCCGTTGTTGATAGCACAGGTAAATTACTAGCTACACAAACTATTTTCCCTCATGCACCACAAAATCATTGGGATAAATCAGTGCGTACGTTAGAGCAACTTTGCCGTCAGCATAAAGTTGAGCTAATTGCGATTGGTAACGGTACTGCATCACGCGAATCAGATAAGTTGGTTGCTGAGCTTATCAAAGCAAACAGCGAACTTAAGCTTAGTAAAATTATGGTTAGCGAAGCGGGTGCATCGGTTTACTCAGCTTCTGAATTTGCAGCTAATGAATTTCCAGATTTAGATGTTTCTATACGAGGGGCTGTCTCTATTGCACGCCGCCTTCAAGATCCTCTTGCTGAACTTGTTAAAATTGAGCCAAAATCAATTGGTGTTGGCCAATACCAACATGATGTATCGCAAAGCCAATTAGGCCAGAGCCTTATTTCAGTAGTTGAAGACTGTGTAAACTCAGTAGGCGTAGATTTAAATATGGCCTCGGTACCACTACTTACACGTGTATCTGGTTTGAACAAAACATTAGCGCAAAATATCGTTAATTATCGCGATGCTAACGGCACATTTACTAAACGTAGTGAGCTTAAAAAGGTTGAGCGTTTAGGGCCAAAAGCATTTGAACAAGCGGCTGGTTTTTTACGTATTAACAATGGTAGCGATCCACTAGATAACTCATCAGTTCACCCTGAAGCTTATCCTGTTGTTAAACGCATTTGTGAACGCAATAGCGTAGATGTCAGTAACCTAATTGGTAACAGCGACTTTTTAACTAAACTTGCTGCTAACGATTACACTGACGAAAAGTTTGGCTTACCAACCGTTACCGACATTATCACTGAGCTTGATAAACCAGGTCGAGATCCTCGACCTGAATTTAAAACAGCTGAGTTTAAAGCCGGTGTTGAAAAAATTAGTGACCTAAAACCAGGTATGATTTTAGAAGGCGTGGTTTCAAACGTTGCTAATTTTGGTGCGTTTGTTGATGTAGGTGTTCACCAAGATGGTTTAGTGCATATTTCAGCAATCACGAATAAATTTATATCAGATCCGCGTGAAGTTGTTAAAGCTGGTGATATTGTAAAGGTTAAAGTTGTTGAAGTAGACGCTGCACGTAAACGCATAAGCTTTACTATGCGCTTAGATGACGATATTGACACAAGTAATAAGTCAGCAGCTCCAGCTACGCAAAAGCCACAAGCACGTGCTAATAATTCGCAACCTCGCGCTGCAAAGCCTAAACGTGACAACGGTAATGCGTTAATGGGCAATGCATTTGCCGATGCGTTCGCTAATGCTAAAGTAAAAAAATAATACTTGTACAACTAAGCTAAAACGAAAAAAACCGCGTAAGCGGTTTTTTTGTGGTTATGTTTTGCTAAATTATTAACTTAACGCTGAAAAACTACTTTGGCTCGCTGGCGATGTAGCCATTTGATAAAAGTTAGCAATACGCCCCGCCCGTGCTTCAACATCGGCATCACGTGTTTGCTCGTCACTTTTAGCTGTTTTTGTATCGCTGCTTTCATCGCTAGAGAATGACGCTTCAAGTTTACTTTTTGCGTCTTCGTCGTCTTCTTTTTCAGGTTGTGCAAGCTCAGCTTGAGCCGCTGCTAGCTTTTGCGTAGCATCTGCAGCAATAGAGCGATCAGCTCCTGAAGGCTCTGCAGGCGCTAATGCGGCAGCGCGTACCGTTTGCATTTTGTCTATAGTCGCTTGCGGGTCACCCGGAATTTCTGATACATCTATTTGTACTTCTCCGCCAACTGCGTAGTTAGTACCATCTGGGCCACGTTGGTATTCATAGCTTGGCGAGCCAGCATATTGCCCGCCTACAGAAGCGTGTGCTTGTTCGTGTATTCGTACTTCAGTATCCCGTGCTTTTAGCTCTGTAATTTGTTGTTGTTCTTGTTCTAATTGCAGCTCTTCTTGCTCAGATTCTTTTTTCTCGATTGCTTCACTTTCTTGCTCAGTGCCCTCAGGATTTTCTGAGTTTCCATCGCGCTGCTGAACTGACTTTTCGTCTGCTATTTTTCCCGTTGCGTTATACGTCGCACCATCGCTACTGCCTGGCAATTTTGCTTTTTCAGCATCACTTTGCGCTTTGGTTTCTGTATTACTTGCGCTACTAGATGCGGGAGCCGGAATAACTTCGCGTAGTTGGTTGTCACGCCGTGCGGTTTCCGTATAAACATTTGCGGTGTTTATATTGATAGACGGAAATGGCGTGACAATATTCATAATACTAAACTTTAATATCGATTAACGTGCCAAGTACATCATCGGCCGTTTGAATTGATTGCGTGTTTGCCTTGGCATTAAATTCTTCAACTTTTAAGTTAACAAGCGCTTCATCAACACGAGCTGGTTGTGCTACTGGTGCAGTAATCGCCTCTTCAGGGCGTGCTGCCGTAAGCTGACGTTGCTGCGCTAATTGCGCGTCATCTTGTTGTTCTATACTGGCACGGTTAATCTCAGCACTGGCTTTTTCAATACCTTGGCTAGCTCGGTTAAACCCTTCTATACCACTATTAAATACTGATCCGATTGGCATATTAAAACCTCCACCAAATAAACATTGTTTAATTATCGCTCAGGTTCTGCTCAAAATAAAGCTTTAAACAGCGCTATTCTTAGCTCTATTTTAAAGCATTGATTTAACGACAGATAAAAACTCACTTTTATGAGAAATAAATGGTGCATGAGATGCTTTATCTAGTACTTCATATTCAAACTCAGTATTTAGTGCTGACATTTTGCTAATAGCTTTATAAGGTACTAAAGCATCAAGCCGGCCAAATACTCCTCTAATAGGGACTGGGCAATGAGTAAATAAGTCACGTAAATCGTCGTTTTGTAAAATATCTAAACCAGCACTCAGGGCATCGCTTTGGGGTGCGCTGTACTGATTTAGCAATTGTTTAAGCTGCTTTATATCATCACGCGCCGACTCGCTACCCATTGCTTGAATAGCTAAAAAGCGCTCTATTGTTTTTTCTCGATGATTAACTAACTGCTCTTTAAACTGCGCCAATACATTCGCTTTTATTCCAGGCCAATTATCTGCCTCTGCAAAAAAAGGAGTCGATGCTATTAAAATAACTTTAGATACCTTTTCAGGCCAATGTTTAGCAATATAAAGTGCAAATAATCCACCTAACGACCACCCCATTAAAATGCTCTTTGGCTTTAATTGCTTACTCAAAATTTCTGCTGCATCATGCAAAGTATAAGGGCTTGGGCACACATCGCTATTACCAAACCCAGGTAGGTCATGGCTACGTACATTTCCTGAATATAAAAACTCAAGTTCTGGCTGTACTAACTGCCATACGCCCTGATTCATTCCCCAACCATGTAATAACACTAACTCATTTTGCATATTTGCCTAACCTTTACCAAACTTAGGCTCATCATAACGTTTAGAAAGGCGATTGCAATGCAAGGAGCGAGTCTGTGAAACAAGCCGTTTTAAATTGGTTATTTCCCTCTTATTGCGTGCAGTGTCAAAACTCGATTGCGACCTCTTTAGGGCTATGTGATTATTGCCTTGAAGATTTACCATTGTTTGATTTTAGTAAGCATACGAGTTTATTGCATCGACCTGATATTATTGAGATGTTTCCTAATTGCGAGTTTGATAAATTATTTGCATGCGCTTTTTATCAGCCTCCCTTTGAGCATTGGCTTAAAAGGCTAAAATTTAATAATCAAATTCATTATAAAAAGGCATTGCAGCAAATTATACAAAAACAGTTAACGCAGTTTTTTGAGCAAAGCCCTAACTTGCCAGATACCTTTATTATTTTACCTCTTCATAAAAGCCGCTTTATTACTCGTGGATTTAATCAGGTAAGCCAAGTTTGGCAACCCTGTTTAGCTAATTACGCCCCACTAAGTAATGTTCTTATTCGCGATAAAAAAACACAAGCTCAGTCGGAGCTATCCCAAGCAAAGCGTATAAGAAACTTAAAAAATGCCTTTATTTGTACACAAGACATGGCAGGTAAAACAGTCGCTATTGTTGATGATGTGATGACGACAGGGGCAACATTAAACGCAGCTACTAGTGCACTAAAACAAGCAGGCGCTAAACAAGTGTGGGCTTTTACAACTTGCTTAACGCCTATTTAATTATTAAAAAGTATTAAACCAATCCGCAATAATACTTAATCATTTTGCGGGGCTAAACGTGTCGCTACCTGTGTTAAAAAATTCTCATTTACGACTGCATGGATGCAGAAGGTAGAGCAATGCAGAAGAAATTGCCGAGAACAACTAATTAGCGAATTTTTAGCCTAGCTATCAACACGTTTTTCCATCCTCAAAATAGATTACTTAATTAAGCTAATTGGTATTATTCGCCATTTGCACGAAACGTATGACCAAAAAATAACGCATTGCTTAGTAGTCGACTAGTCCCATACCAGTAACCCCTAAATACAGGATCGTCGGTCATGCCTATTACTGTACCTCGTCCATATGAGTGCGCAATTAAGCCAGCACCACCAGCAACTTGCTCAACATTAACAGCATCGGTAAAACCCGCTAACAATGGCTTTTTAGTATAGGTAAGTACATTTACAAACGGTGCATCGGAAGCTTCTAGCAACCAAGTACTGTTTTTGAATACGGGCAATGTATTGCGTTTAAGTGAAAATGTAAGTGGGTGAGTTAAATCTACATTAGTATTAAAAATAGCTCCTGCAATGCGTTGACGTCCTGCTAAATGGTCCTTATCGGCGTAGCTTAAACCTTTTGTTTTAAATGCACTTGCTACATCTTGGCGTGATAGATAGCTTGCTTTGAGTAATTGCTGATCAGCTAAAAATTTAGCGCCGCCTTTGTGACCCCAAATAACGCCGCCTTTTCTTACCCAGCTTTTTATAGCCACTTTGTCGGTATCAGATAAGCTGTTGTAGTTACCATGAGCAAGTACTATATGGCTGTAATTACTGAGTTCAATAGAGTTTAAACGCTCCATTTCAACAATTGTTGGCGCAACACCTACAAAGCGATCGAGGTAATACCATACTTCCCCAGCTTCGTACTGGCTTACGCCTTTACCACCTACCAATAATACTTTTGGCTCGCTAACAACCGCCATTGTACGAGACCCTAAATCGGCTCCTTTGCTTGTAAGACCTGAGTTAATAGGCTTGATTGCAATTCCAAACTCGTTTTGTGCTTTATTTAATATTCCAACCCAATCATTATTCGTTTGTAAGCCTGCTGGCACAATAATACTACCAGCATCAAAGCTTACTTCACTTGAGTTTGATTTGGCTGTTAATGGGCTTAGCGCTACACGCGCTTTAATACCTTGCTTTAAAAGGCTGTTTAGCATTTTAGGTGCTAGGTAATCATCCCACGAAAAGCCAAACGCATAGCCTTGCTCAAGTGAAGCAAAAGAAGGTTTTACCGCTTTTTGCCACGGTGTACTTGCAACCTCTAAACCCCAACTGCTTTTTACTTTTGCAAAAGGTAAGTTAAACGCATGCGCTAAAGTCCAGCCAGATACGTCATAAAAGGTGTTATCAGCAAAGTTTTTTTGCTCGCTAAAAATAGCTTTTATTAGGCGGTACTGTGGCTGGGCTAAGGGCACAAAGTAACTATTGGTTGTATAGTTGTTGCCATTTGCCTTGAGTGATTTAGTAAGCGAAAAAGCATCTATTTGATGCTGTTTCAACAACCCTAAAAAATCTTTAATACGAGTGTTGTCATCCGCGCCCTCAATTACATAACCTTCAAAGCTTTCATCACTGGCTAAATCAGTAGCTTGATTATAAAACTTAGCTTGGTAATCAAGTAATGCTTGGCGGTTATCAACAGCGGCTTTAAAGGTAGATAAACTCGTTAATAGTTGATTTTTAATAGTAAAGGGAAAGCTCAAAGGTCCATTTATAGTGTCTTGGATATGCCCGCGAGAACTTGCTTGCTCAAATAAAATGCCTATGCCACCATTTACATCGGGATAGGTTGAACCTTTACCGTAATAGAAGTCGTCAAAGCTTTCTTCAGTAAAGTACAGTGCGTTGTTTTCATCTAACGTTTTTGCGTGATAGTTAGCAATCGCTTTAGTTAACGTTACATTTTCATCCGGTGTTATAGGATGCTTACGACTAGGAATACCTGGCTGAAAAAAGTAACTGCTGTTTGGTCCCATTTCATGAAAATCGGTTAAGACATTTGGTTTCCACTGATGAAATTTAGCAATACGCGCGCGCGATTCAGGGTGTTGTAGTAATAACCAGTCACGATTTAAATCAAACCAGTAATGATTGGTACGACTACTTGGCCAGTTTTCAACATGTTCACGGGTTTTAGGGTCGCTTGATAAGTTCATACCTCGGTTACTGTTGGCCCAGTTAGCAAAACGAGCAAGTCCGTCAGGATTAAGCGAAGGGTCGAGTAAAATAACCGTGTTGTTTAATAACTCATCTATTTCAGCACCTTGTGCAGCAGCTAAGTAATATGCCACCAGCAAAGATGAGTTACTACCTGATGACTCATTACCATGCACACTATACCCCATCCATACAACGGCAGGCTGCTTTGTAGAATTAGCATCTGATCCATCGTTACTTAAGCGTGCTAAGTGAGCTTGGCGTGTCTGCTCTATGCTTGATAACTTATCAGCTGCTGTAATTGTTAGCATGACAAGGGGGCGTTGTTCATGTGTGCGGCCAATCACTTCAAAATTTATACGGTCGCTTTTATCAGCAAGTATTTCCATATAACGTACGAGCTGATCGTGTCTCACGTGCCACTCTCCTACTTCGTAACCGAGTACTTGCTCAGGAGTAGGAATTGAAGGGTCAAATTTTACATCTTGTTCAAAATAATACGAAAGTGGCTTAGCTACACTTGAAAAGCTAAGCAACACCACCATTAATGTTAATACCAAACGCATATAAATCACTCAAAAAATGTTCGTTGTTTGCACGCTACCATTGCTTAAAATAGATGCCAACTTTTTACGCTCAACACTAGCCGCAACACGATGAGCGGAGTATGATACGCAGTATCCGAGTAATTTAGTCAAGTATAGATGGTTTTATGATTTCTATTTCCGAAACAGCGCAAGCGCATTTTGCTAAACTATTAGCAGATCAATCACAACAAACCAATATTCGTGTGTTTGTTGTAAACCCTGGTTCATCACAAGCGGAATGTGGTGTGTCTTATTGTCCAGAAGACGCTGTAGAAGCGAGCGATATTCGCCTAAACTTTAACGGTTTTGATGCCGTTGTAGATGCAGAAAGTGCTCCATTTTTAGAAGAAGCTGAAATCGATTTTGTTACCGACAAAATGGGTACTCAGTTAACGCTAAAAGCACCAAATGCAAAGGCGCGTAAAATAGGTGACGATGCATCGTTAAACGAACGTGTACAGCACATGCTAGAAACCGAAGTAAATCCACAACTTGCTAACCACGGTGGTCAAGTAAGCCTTGTTGAGATTACAGCTGCAGGTATAGCTATACTTCAGTTTGGTGGTGGTTGTAATGGTTGTTCTATGATCGATGTAACACTAAAAGAAGGCATTGAAAAAGAAATGATAGCTAAGTTTGAAGAAATCACCGGTGTTGCTGATATAACAGAACACGAAGCGGGCGATCACTCTTACTATTAGGCCTTGTAAATGCTAAAGCAGCTTATCTATCGCTTAGGGAGCAATCCTAAGCTGAGCTTAAAGCGCTTTTTTCGCGGCTTAGCACTGTTTGTGCTAGCCGTGATATTCATATCTATTGGGTATTACACCCACTACAGCTTACAAATAATTGGCGTTATAATTTTACTCCCCGCATTATTTTTTGCCGGTTGGGGCTACTGCGGTATTTTTGCCAATCGTTTTTCACAAGTTTTAAAAGATATGGGCCCTAAACACCATGACCCCGATCTCTGGAAATAAACCATTTATTTAATCTAATAGCTGATTATTTATTTTTAAGTGGTGATATTTAATTATTAATGTAACCCCGCGCATTAACATAAAACAGCTCATAGCCAGCCATAACCCGTTATTTTGCAAGTCTATAAACACCCAAAACACACCAAAAAAGCCAACTCCAGCTGAAAGTATCATACTGTTACGCATGTTCTTTGCTCGCGTAAGCCCTACAAAAACACCATCAAACAAAAAGCAACTCATGGCCAAAATTGGTAATACTACTATCCATGGTAAATAATGCGTTGCCTCTTGAATAACCTCTGGCACATTGGTTAAAAGCTTGATTATGGTGTTGCCAAATAATGCAAAAAATAGGCTATATAACACACCAAAAAGCATACCCCAAAATACGCTTATTTTAACCCACAGCTCTATATTCTTAACACTTCCTTGGCCTTTCGCTTGCCCTACTTTTGCCTCAGAGGCGTAAGCAACGCCATCAAGAGCAAAACTCACCAACATTAAAAAGTTAAGTAAAACAGCATTAGCAGCTAATGTGGTTTCGCCTATACGCGCCGCGTAAAATGTCATAAAACTAAAGCATAATTGCAGTATTAAAGAGCGAATAAATATATCTCTATTCAAACTCAATAATTCAGCCATTTTGCTAATACTCAACCAATTCGGTACATTTAGATCAATGTCTTGTTTTTTAGCTAGTTTAGCCACTAAAAACAGTGCAAATACTAGTGCTGTATAGTCAGCAATAAGTGACGCCCATGCAGCGCCTGCAACTGCCCAATCTAAATAAACAACAAAATAAATATCGAGCACTATATTAACGATATTAGTGACGAGTAATAAATAAAATGGACCTCGACCATAATGCACACCAAGCATCCAACCCAGTAACACTAAATTACATAATGCTGCTGGAGCACTAAAAATACGAATGCTAAAATACTGATAAGCTTGGGTGAGTACATCGCCATTGGCGGCGGAGAGATAAGCTATAGCGTGCTTTATTAATGGGGATAACACAATTAATAGCACGGCCACTGCGCTTGCAAGCAATAGGCTTCGTTTAAGTAAGGCGGCAAGTTGGGTTAAATCGTTTTTTCCGTATGCTTGTGCCACGAGTCCCGTGGTGCTCATTCTTAAAAAACCAGCAAGCCAAAATAAAATAGATATAACTGCAGAGCCAAGGGCAATTCCAGCTAAGTAATGAGCGCTTCCTAAGTGCCCAATTACAGCAGTATCAACAATTCCTAACAACGGCACTGTGATATTTGATAGTATCATCGGACCCGCTAACAACAGCAAGCTTTTATGGTGTGCCTTATTATGTATAAGAAATTGTTTCATTTAGTGTTATTTATCCTCATTAGTATATCTGTGCGGGCTCAAGCAGCCGTTATTTTACAGTATCATCATGTTAGTGAAACCCTACCCGCTGTCACGAGCGTTAGCGCAAATACATTTACGGAGCATTTAAGCTATTTAAAAGAGCACAACTTTAACGTTATTCCTCTTAATGAGTTAGTTAGCGCGCTTCAACAAGGTGAAACTTTACCTGATAAAACACTCGCCATCACCTTTGATGATGGTTATAACAATAACTATGAACAAGCCGCACCTATTTTAGAAAAGTTTGGCTACCCGTACACTATCTTTGTAAATCCTAAATTAATAGACGAAGGTATGAGTTACGTAATGGGGTGGGATAAGCTCAAAGAATTATCTAAAAAAGGGGCATTAATAGCCAATCATAGCGGACAACATGATTACTTACACCTTAAGCTTGAAAACGAAACCGATGCACAATGGCAATCACGTATTAAGCAAGATATTCTTAACTCTCAAAAGCGCATAAAAGAAGAAATAGGCCACAACTATAAATACTTAGCATACCCGTATGGTGAGTTTAATAACGAGCTGCAAGCACTCGTGACAGAGCTTGGCTTTGTAGGTATTGGCCAGCACTCAGGCGCTGTAAATAAAGATTCTAATTTTAGCCGCTTGCCGCGTTTTCCTGCATCAGGCTTTTACAGCAAGCTAGAAACCCTTATTACTAAGCTTAACTCACGCGCGTTTAATATCACCAATTTAACTTATCAAGATAGCGTTACACAGCAAAATCCACCCACGCTCACAATGGAATTTAAGATGGGTGATTTTCATAAGAGCCAATTTGCCTGTTATGTATCAAGCGTAGGCCAAGCAGATTTAAAATGGATAACTAAAAATACTGTCGAAATCACCTCACCAAAGGTGCTTAATAAAGGGCGTTCTCGTTTTAATTGCACGGCCCCTTCTATTTCAAGCCCTGGTGATTACTTTTGGTTTTCGCAGCCTTGGGTAATTGAAGCATCTAAACCTTAACGGCCTGATGTAAAAGCCGCTGGGTTATTTTATCCAGCGCAACTATCTCGTCAGCTGCATTTAGCTCAGCAGCTGCTTTAGGCATACCCCATACCACAGACGAATACTCATCTTGAGCCAAGGTATGTGCTCCGTTTTGTTTTAGTGCAAGTAAACCTTTTGCGCCATCACTCCCCATTCCTGTTAGTATGGCTGCAACTACGTTTTTAGCCCCAGTTTCAACTAATGAGTTAAACAACACATCTACCGCAGGTTTATGTCTGTTCACCGGCTCGCCATCATCAAGCTGGCAATACAAGCTAACACCTCGTTTTTTAATACTTAAATGAAACCCACCCGGTGCTATATAAGCCCAGCCTGCGCTAAGCTTATCGCCATGTTCAGCTTCTTTCACATTTATCGTGCATGTACGATTCATTCGCTCAGCAAATGAAGCGCTAAACACAGGAG
The DNA here is from genome assembly GCF_014163655.1 of Pseudoalteromonas sp. SR45-1. Classification (NCBI taxonomy): domain Bacteria; kingdom Pseudomonadati; phylum Pseudomonadota; class Gammaproteobacteria; order Alteromonadales; family Pseudoalteromonadaceae; genus Pseudoalteromonas; species Pseudoalteromonas sp. SR45-1. Next base: position 20,359 of record NZ_JACJDR010000025.1, read on the forward strand.
GAATATGCTGAGTAATTACAATTGGCGGGCAATTTTGTGGCATTTTAATAAGCACTTCTTTTATAGCCTCAGTCCCCCCCGTTGAAGCACCTATCGCTATTACTTTATTAAGTAAAAACTGAGAATGAGTATTAATAGGCTCATTTGTGACGACCGTTTTTTTATAGCTTCTTACTCTTGCTCCAGCAGCTATTCGCACCTTTTGTTGGACAAGTGATGCATATTGGCTCAATTGCTCTCTTACGTTATTAGTAGGCTTAGCTATAAAATCAACAGCCCCTAATTCGAGCGCTTCTAGTGTGATAGGAGAGCCTTTTTGTGTCAGTGTTGAAATCATCACTACTGGCATTGGTCTTAATCGCATTAAGTTTTTTAAAAAACTAATACCATCCATTTTTGGCATTTCTACGTCGAGCGTTAATACATCAGGACTGAGTTTTTTTATCATTTCGCGAGCTTCGTAGGGATCCTCAGCACTCCCCACTACTGTAATGTCTTTAGCTTGTTGTAATATTTCAGTGAGTAAACGCCTAATTAAAGGGGAGTCGTCAATTATTAATACTTTAATCATGCATACTCCTAAAACAGCTCTATATCGGTTACTACTTCTTGCTTTTTAAGGTTTTGTAAGTAACGGACTTCGCGTTTTTCAATCGTATTATTATGTAGGTTTTTAAGTTTTTTCATATGAACTTTACCAGTGTTCGGGTGAAAAAATATTTTTCGCGGCCACGGCCCCCCCATATCATGGGCAACTAGATTTAATGCCTCTTCTTTAATATACGCTGCTGCAAAACTAATATTACCCAGCCCTATATCAGTCATCGCACTAATAATTTTCCCCCCGCCAAAAAGTTTTACTTTTAGGTTACACCGAGACGCGCCATTTTTTAAAACTTCGTTTATAAGATACTCCATAGCCCAATTACCGTACCGACAACTTAAACTATGCGCATTTTTAAGTTCTACTCCCTTTTGAATTGGTAACATAAAGTGATTCATCCCGCCAATACCAAGTACTTCATCGTATACACAAGCCGCAATACACGAACCCAGAACTGTAGAGATCAGTTCATTATTTTTAGAAACATAAAACTCACCCGGAAGTACTTTAGCAACAACGCTACCTCGGCCCGAATCCCAATATCGTTTAATATGTTCAAAGTTAGGTAATACCGGCCTGAACTCAGCGTGCATTTTGTCCCTTTTGGTACATAGTTTTCCCTAAGTTTTTGAATTGCGAATGCTCTTTACCCATACTTTCTGAGTGACCTAAAAACAAATAACCTTGTTCATTTAATATATTGGCGTAACGCTTAAAAAGCTGATCTTTTGTTTCTTTATCAAAGTAAATAACAACATTACGACATAAAATAAGATCAAATGATCCTTTCATTGGCCAGTCTTGTAATAAGTTTAAACGCTTGAAAGAAATAGACTCTTTTAGTTTATCTCTAACTTTATAATTTTCACCGTCTTTGCTTTTTAAAAACCAATGCTTAAGTTGCACGTCATCTAAGCCATTAACATTCGCTGCGGTGTAAATACCTTTTTGTGCTTTTGCCAATACATTAGAATCTAAATCGGTTGCTAGTATTTTTACATCCCAATTGCTCGGAAATGCGTTATTTAAAGTCATCGCCAAACTGTAAGGCTCTTCCCCTGTGGAGCAACCTGCAGACCAGATTCTTACTCGCTTACTGTTTTTATTTGCCTTTAAAAGAGCAGGTACAAGCTCAGATTTTATAAATTCAAAGTGATGTATTTCACGAAAAAAAGACGTTAAGTTCGTTGTTATTGCATTAATAAAGGCATCAAACTCCTGATCTTTATGACTATTCAGATACTCTAAGTAAGCTTTAAAATCAGTTAATTTACGCTCCCTAATACGTCTTGCTAAGCGTGAATAAACCATCTCTCGCTTATGATCCCCTAATACAATTCCACATGCGCTGTAAACTAAACTGGCAATTTCCTTAAAGTCGCGGTCGGTACACAAAAACTCTTTCATTGTTCGCTCTCAATTAAACCTAACGCTAACAAGTAGTGCCTCGCTGTAACTATTTATTAGACGAGGCATAAAAAGGCTAAATATTAAAACTCTTCCCACTCATCAGCTGAGTCTACAAAGTTATCGCCCCTTGGCTTATTACTCACAAAACGACTTCGCGGCTTATGAGATAGTTCAGGGGTTCGCATAGTTGATGACATCATTGTCATCTCTTGCTGATCTACTGAGAAAAAGTTAAGTAATCGGCGCATCTCATTAGCTTGCTCAGCCATAGACTCACCAGCAGCAGAGGCTTGCTCTACTAGAGCGGCATTTTGTTGCGTCATTTCGTCCATTTGAGAAATAGCTTTGTTAACTTGCTCAATACCCGCACTTTGTTCTTCAGATGCCTCCGTAATATCAGAAATCATTTGCGTCACTCTTTGCACCGACACAACAATCTCTTTAAGTGTAGCGCCCGACTCATTAACTAATTGAGAGCCATCAGCTACTTTGCCTACACTATCTCGTATTAACTCTTTAATTTCTTTCGCTGCGCCCGCAGAGCGCTGCGCTAAATTACGAACCTCACCTGCAACAACCGCAAAGCCTCGACCTTGCTCACCCGCTCTTGCTGCCTCTACAGCGGCATTAAGCGCTAATAAGTTCGTTTGAAACGCGATTTCGTCTATTACACCGATAATATCTGCAATTTTTTTGCTCGACTCATTAATTGCCGACATGCTCGTAACTGCTCTATTAACAACTTCACCACCTTGAATCGCTTTTTCACAGGTTTCTTCTGCCAAGTCGTTTGCTACTTTTGCGTTATCAGCATTTTGACGAACGGTACTGGTCATTTCCTCCATACTTGAAGCTGTTTCTTCAAGTGACGAGGCTTGCTCTTCTGTACGTTGGCTTAAATCAGCATTACCTTGAGAAATTTCTTCTGCACCACTGGCTACTAACGTTGCCGATGAATTTATGCGATTAATCACTTCTGTTAATTTATCTGCCGTAGCATTTGCGTCGCGTTTAAGTTTATCAAATGAACCTTTGTATTCTTTTTCAATACGTTTTGATAAATCACCACTTGCCATCGCATCGAGCATATTGCCAGTGTCGGCAACGGCATCATCAACTATTTTAACTAAGCTATTTAATCCTTGAGCCAAACGTAAAAAGAACCCTTCCTTCCCGTCTTCTGCAACTCTTGTATCTAATTCGCCATTACCTGCAGCACCAATAAGCTCAGCGATTTCTTTTTCAAGCGCAACTTCATTGGTTCTATCTTCCCACTCAACAATGGTGCCTAAATGCTTTCCGTCTTGACTGATCCAAGGTGAAGCAATCAAGGTAAAAGTGACACCTGCTAACAGTAGCTCGGCTTTATAGGGCTTATCTAGGTTTTTTAATAAATCACGTTGATGATTAGGGTGCTTATGAAAATCATCAACACAGGTGCCAATTAAATTATCAACAGAAAAGCTCGGCAATACGGTTTGTAATTCTTTTTCGCGGACTTTTAGCATTTGCTGAACACGGTCGTTCACAAATACTATATTAAGGTTTTCATCAGCAATCATTACGTTTGCTTGGCAAACTTTAAGCGCATTTGCTAAATCGGCTGCTTTGCGAGATGCCTTTTCAAGCTCTTTTTGTTCAGTAATATCAGATGCATATTTAATCACTTTAAACGGCTTGCCGTTCATATCATAAATTGGATTATAAGATGCTTGGATCCAAACCTCCTGACCCTGCTTTCCTATTCTTAAATATTCCCCTGAATCAAATTCACCGCGACCTAGTTTGGCCCAAAATTCTTTATATTCGATACTATTTGCAAGTTCGGGATCAATAAAAAGCCTATGGTGCTGACCTTTAATCTCGCTAAGTTGATAGCCAAGCGCATTTAAAAAGTTATCATTGGCATCAATAATAGTGCCATCTAAATTAAATTCGATAACCGCTTGAGATTTACTTATAGCACTAATTTGCCCTGAAGCTTCTGCTGTTATTAACTTTTGCTCAGTCACGTCGGTGGCAAACTTAACTACTTTTAATACTTGCCCTTGCTCATCAACAATTGGGTTATAAGTTGCTTGGATCCATACCTCAGTTCCACCTTTAGCATTACGCTTAAACTCATCTGAGATAAACTCGCCATTACGCAGGCGTTGCCAAAAGTTTTTATAATCGTTGCCCTGAGCTTCATCTGGGTCAACAAACATCGAGTGATGCTGACCTTGAACCTCCTCAAGACGATAGCCCATCGCGTTTAGAAAATTCATATTTGCAGTAATTATTTTTCCGTTAGGTTCAAATTCAATCACCGCTAATGATTTATTCAATGCGTCTACAATTAAATCATTACTTGATTTTGACTGCTTTGGATTACTAAACCATCCCATGCTCATCACCACCTTTAAGTTTATTATTCATTTAGTTTCTATTTGCTAAATATTCATTGTTTTTTGCAGGTCAATTAGCGCTACCATTTTTTCACCAACATTCACCAACCCAGCTACATATTCACAATTACTCGATTCAGACAAACTAGGAACCGCTTTCGCATCTTGCTCCGCAATACTGTAAACATCAGAGACGGCATCAACAGCAACACCTATAATTTTACTACCTAGTTCAAATTCTATTTTGACAACGATAACCACCGTTAATGGTCCATAGTCGACACTTGGTAATCCAAAACGCAACCGTAAATCAATAATTGGCACTATTGTTCCGCGTAAATTAATAACGCCTTTTACAAATTCAGGTGCATTGGGCAGTACTGTAATTTCTTCCCAACTGCGAATTTCTTGTACTGTTAAAATATCAACGCCATATTCTTCATCAGCCATAATAAAAGTTAAAAACTGTTTTACACCTTGCTGTTGCTGAAGATTTAATTGGTTACTTAACTGGCTTTGATCTGAGCTCATAACGCCTCCAAAGTGGCTTGCGTTTCAATAGTTAGTTCTTGGCTACCTGGCTTTTTTAAGCCTGAGAGCTTTATTAAGCCGCTAATGTCCACAATCAGCGATACACGCCCATCTCCTAAAATGGTAGCACCCGATACGCCATCCACTTTATGGTAGTTTGCCTCTAAACTTTTAATAACAACCTGCTGTTGAGACAGTAAATCATCAACTAATAAACCCACCTTTTGGTTATCTGTTTCTACAACAACAAGCAGCGTTTTATCGAGTGATTCAATAGCATTTTTATGATTAAAAATATCGTAGAGTCTTAATATAGGAATGTATTCGTCTCGAAGCCTCAATACATCAAGGCTTTTACCCACTCGACTCACTTTTGCAATATCAATTTGCAGTGACTCCACAATAGAAATGAGCGGAATAATATAAGTATGCTGAGCCACCTTAACTAATTGCCCATCTAAAATAGCGAGAGTAAGGGGTAATCTAATAGTAAACGTAGAACCAACACCGGGCGCTGAGGTTACTTCCACTGAGCCATTTAATGATTGGATATTTCGCTTAACAACATCCATCCCAACTCCACGACCAGATAAGTCACTTACCTCATCCATTGTCGAAAAGCCCGGCATAAAAATAAGCTCATTTATTTCATCGTCACTGAGATGGTTATCAGCTGAGATTAATTCGTTAGCGATGGCTTTTTCTTTTATTTTTTTTGTATTTAACCCTTGCCCATCATCCATTATTTCAATAACGATGTTTCCACCCTGATGAAATGCATTTAAGGTTACTGTGCCAACGGGATCTTTACCTGCCGCCAGTCTTTGCTCAACAGTCTCTAACCCATGATCAAGTGAGTTTCTTACTAAATGCACCATAGGGTCAGATATTTTTTCCATTACTGTTTTATCAAGCTCGGTTTGCTCTCCAATCAGCTTTAGCTCAACCTGCTTATTTAGCTTTTGCGCTATATCTCGCACTAATCGAGGAAAACGACTAAATACAAAATTAATTGGGAGCATACGAATACGCATCACATTTTCTTGTAAATCACGCGTATTATGTGCAAGTTGTGCTAAGCCTTCTTGTAGTAAAGTGATTGTGGCTGGTGTGATTTCTTGTTCGCTGAGTTGATTTAGCATGGCTTGTGTAATAACAAGTTCACCTACCATATTTATTAACGAATCAACTTTATCAATGCCAACACGTATAGAGGTAGATTCTGGTGCACTTGTAGGTTTTTTATCTTTATTAGCAACGGGTTGCTGTGGCTTACTTGGTAACTCAGCTACTTTTATTGAATCGGGTTCTTCAAGCTCAACAGCTTTAGGTATCTCATCTTGATTAGGTTGTATTGACTCATCATTGCCAAATAAGCCGCCACATAATTCAACTTTTATATCGGCATCGTCTTCTACCCATTCAAATACTTCTTTTATGGCTTTTTCATCATGGCTAGTATCTAAAAAAAAGCGCCAATGTAAAAAACATTCATCACTACTTAAATCGGTGATTTCTGGAACTTCATCGTAAAATACTGTGGTTTCTAACTCACCTAGCTCTTCAAGCTCACTGATCATATACAGTGGCTCGTTTCCTGTTTTAAATAAATGATGATGAGGTTTAAAGTCTATTTGATAGGTATTACTACTTGTTTGCTCTTCACAGCTTTGAGGTTTATTCTCATGTGTTTCATTTTTCATTCCAAGTACATGTTCAAATTGTACTTTTAACAAATCTGCTTCGGTTAAATCTGGCTCTTGTTCACCTTGAAGTGCAGCAAGTAAAGCGCGTAAGCAATCCACAGCTTTGAGTAATAAATTAACATGCTCGGTACTAAGCTCTCGTTCACCTTGGCGAATTTGATCTAGTAATGTTTCAAGTACATGAGTAAAGTCAGCAACGGAGCTAAAACCAAATGTCCCACTGCCTCCTTTTATTGAGTGAGCAGCTCTAAAAATAGTGTTGATAGTTTCTAAATCTTCCTCACCTGGCACTAAGTTTAATAGCTCAGCCTCCATGGTATCTAGGCCTTCAAAACTCTCTTCAAAGAAAACTTCAAAAAATTGACTTAAATCTATACTCACACTGCGCTCCTTAGCGAATAACTTTTTTAATTACCGCTAGTAGCTGATCGGGATTAAATGGTTTAACAATCCAGCCTGTTGCCCCAGCAGCTTTACCTTCTACTTTTTTTTCTAAACCCGACTCAGTTGTAAGCATCAGTAATGGTGTAAATTTATAACTAGGCAAAGTACGCAGCTCTCGTATTAATGTAATTCCATCCATTATTGGCATGTTTACATCTGAGATCACGGCATCAAAGTCTTGCTGCTTGGCAATAGCGAGAGCTTCACTGCCATCTTTAGCTTCGGTTACATCAAACCCTGCGGTTTTTAATGTAAAGCTCACCATTTGACGCATCGATGCTGAGTCATCAACCGCTAAAATTCTTTTCATATATACCCCTAACTTTTACTTTCGGTTGTTAAGTATTGGCTTAAGCCAAGTTTATTGATTGTATGTGTTAAGGCCTCGCTACTGCCTACCCAAATGATTTTGTGCTGTATGGTAAGTAGGTGTTTTTGTAAGGCGCATAAAAGTTGAATTGAGGCAGTATCAGCAGAAATCACATCGTTAATATCAAGACAGATATCATCGTTGCTATTGAGTTCGTGCAGTAAATCTTGATGTAGTGTTTCAACTTGCGTAATAGCAAGTTCGCTTGGAAGTTTTAGCATTTAGTAGGTGCATTCCCTGTCAATTCAATTCATAACAAAAGCTTAGCCCTAGTTATTAAAATTGCCATAAAATGCTTAATTAAATTTAAATCGTCGTTAAAAAACAAAAAAAGGAGCCTAAAGCTCCTTTCAAATTGGTAAAAAGTAAAAACTAGTTTTTGTAGTAATCGGCTATTTTTTTAAACTCTTTCGTTAAAGTCGTCGCATTAATTAATGGCACACTACCTTGTTTGAATTCTGGTTTAAAAATAGCTCTAACCGCTCCATTTTGATCAACCATAGCGACCGAAGCACTATGATCAACTGCATATTCTGATTCACTACTATCGCTAATCGCGTAAATTAAACCAAGCTCTCTAACAATAGGAAAAAGGTGTTTATGCTCCCCTGATACAGCTAAAAAGTCAGGATTAAAGTAATCTATATATTGCTTTCGTTTAGCTGGTGTATCGCGTTTTGGATCAACCGATAAAAACCAAATTTGCAGCGGATAATCTGCTTGTAAGTTTTTATAAACAGCATTTAACTTAGCAAGTGTTAATGGACAAATATCTGGGCAGCTTGTGTAGCCTAAAAATACTAAATTCCACTGTCCTAAAAATTGTTGCTTAGTCACTAATTCGCCGCGCTGATCGTTTAGCGTAAAATCAGACAATGGCTTTGCATTTTCGTAAACTAATGCATCTACATCTGGTGGACTATTTTCATTTGAACATGCTGATAAAAACAAAACTAAAACAACAATTAATCCAAGCCATAACTGCTTCATAAAGGGAGCCATTTATCTATAAATAAGATTACAAAGAGTACCATTAAATGAATAATCGAAAAACGAAATAAGTCCATTGCAGTCTCATCATTTCCAGCAATTTTTAATTTGACGGCTTTATATATAAACACTGCATTTAATACACACGCACCTATTAAATATATTAATCCAGACATACCGATTAAATAAGGTAATACGCAAACTACAGCGAGTAAAACAGAGTAGGCAACGACGCACGTTTTACAAAAGTCGATTCCATGGGTTACTGGTAACATAGGAATTTTAGCGCGTTCATAATCACTTTTTCGCGCTATAGCCAGCGCCCAAAAGTGTGGCGGAGTCCAGGTAAATATTATCATTACAAGTAACCAAGGGGCTGCTGCCATTTGGTTTGTTTCTGACACCCAACCTAATAATGGAGGCATTGCGCCAGCCAACCCACCTATAACAATATTTTGCGGTGTAGCACGCTTTAAAAATGATGTATAAACAAATGCATAACCTACCAATGCAAATAACGTTAATATAGCGGTTAAGGTATTAGCCCACACCATTAGCATAATAAAACCCGCAACCCCAATAACAGCTGCAAAACTAAGCGCATGTGTTTTACTTAAACGCCCTTTAGCCACAGGACGATGACGAGTCCTTGCCATTTTTGAGTCTATCTCACTATCAACCACATGATTAATAACCGCTGCAGCAGCAGAAAGTAGCCCTATACCTAACAAGCTAATAAACTGTACAGCCATACCGCGCCCTACATCAGGAGCCAGCGCTAAACCAACCCAAGCTGTTAGTACCAGCATGGCTACCACTTTAAATTTACTAATTGCTAAGTAGTCTTGCAGCAAATTATGAGTACGCGAAATTAGCGATTGAGTATTAACGGGTAGCAGTATTTTTTTATCAATTATAAGTGCCATTATATTTCCCCTTTATGTGCGTGATTTTAGGTAATAACACAACCTAACCATGCTTAATAATAGTATGGCAGCCATCAAGTTATGCGCCAGTGCAACTCCCAACGGAATATGCCAATGTACTAAAATAAGCCCTAAGCTAATTTGGCAAAGCAGGGTAAGCAATACGCTCACCACGCAATTTTTAATTTTTTTAGAGTACGCTTGGCTGTATATTTTCCACATAATTAGCGCCAGAACGATGCAAGTAACCAGTGCCCAAATGCGGTGTAATAAATGAATAGACATACGCGCTTGCTGCGATAACACACCAAATTCATAATTACTGTGCTCAAGTGGTAATTGAAATACGCTACTCAATGAAAACGGTTGTGCGTAATTACACAATGGCAAACCACTACAATGAGGAGCGGCGTAATTTGCAGCCAGCCAACCACCAAGTGCAATTTGGATAATCAATACACTGAGCGCAACTAAACTTAAACCAAAATAGCGTTTTGCGCCGCTATCGCCACCCATAATAGGTTTTGCGGTTAGCCGTAAATATAAAAGCGTTATAAGTGACAAAATACTAAAGCCACCTAATAAGTGGCCCATTACAATAAGCGGCTGAAGGTTCATGGTTACTGTCCACATACCAAGGGCAGCCTGAAACACCACTAGTAGAAGTAAAGCCAAAGGCAATTTAACTGGCGTAGTTGGATATTGGCGCTTTAAAAAAGCCAACACAAATAAACCTAAAATAAGTAAACCTAAAGCACCTGCAAAGTAGCGATGAATCATTTCTTTCCACGCTTTTGCGGTTTCGAACATCATATCGGGGTAGCTTTGAGCTGCTAAGGCTATGTCAGCCTCATGCTTAGGTACCGTTAAAAAGCCATAACAACCAGGCCAATCGGGGCACCCTAATCCTGCATCACTTAAGCGGGTGTACGCACCTAAAGCAACTACAATCAAAGCGAGTAATCCTGTTATTAATACTAAGTTTTTATAATTTTTATACATCAGATACTCCAACTTAAGCTCAACTTAATTAGCTAGAACGAGAATAGTTAAGTAATTTTTTTAGATCTTTTAATAACCCTTTTTGTACTAAACGGTTTTCTTGTGGCTCGACCTTAAAGGGATATTCAAGTACCACTAACCCCATATGATCAATTAAATATAAACTTGCAGGGTTTAAACTCTGTTGTTCGGTAATAATTTTCCATGGTAGATTTTTATTGTCGGGGCTTCCCATTACAGCCATATCAACCTTGCCTTGGTTTTTACCAAGTGCCACATATAAGTTATTAAGTGCATTGAGCTGTTCGCTGCATGGGGTGTTACATTCGTTTGAATAATTAAGTGCGATAGTCCATTGTTTGGGATTATTTTGCGGCCAATTTTTAAGTTTTATTTCTTGGCTTAAAAACTCGCCATTATTAGTAATTGCAGTAGGCAACCAATCAAACTTTAATGCGCCATATGCCAAAATTAATGGGATAGCGCAGCAACCCACAAACAACAAAAGGGGATTATTTTTCATTATGTGTCCTTTTTTTACTCGCAAAAATAGCCACAACAGCACATGCAACAGCAATTAAAAACCATTGCAAAGCGTAGGCATTATGCTTTTGAGGGCTCATAACAACGGCCTCATAATGAGGTGTTGCAATCTCATCACCAGTACCTTGTCTGTAAGCCATAAAATTAATTAATGATTGCTGGCTTTGAGTGCTCAGCATATTCAAGTCGATAGATTGGATTCTTGTAGGTAAGTCGTTATTTGTAGTTTTATCTTCAAGCGTAAAGCTACTTAGGTTATTTTCTTTTATTTGCGCTTTAAGAATAAAAACACCTGTAGGCAGAGCAACCTTTGGCAGTGTATCTCTAGATATAGGCGCTTTTACCCATCCTAAATTAACTAAAATCACTTTTTCTTCGGTGTCTGGCTTTAGTAAAGCAAGTAGGTCGTACCCTACTTGTCCGTTATAAACTTGATTATCTAAAAGCCAATATTGGTTTTGTACAAACCGCCCTTTTAACTCAACCAATACACCAGTTTTGTTCCAGCTATCAGGCAAGTTAAGTAATTGAGACCAGCTCATCACACCACGAGTCTGTTGCTTAGCAATGGCGGTTAGTTGTTGCTGCTTTTGCTCACCTCGCTCCAACTGCCAAAACCCCAATCGCACACACACAAGTACAACAACCACAACCATACAAAGTGTGATTAGTGAGCTAAGCTTTTGTTTGTGCCATAAAACTAACTGCATAAAGGGTCAACTCAGTGATTATTAAAATTATTATCGTACTGTTGTTAATATTTATACTTTTTAACTTATTTAGAGCATTGTTTATTATGGTGTCAGGGAAAACAGGGGGACGACCTATGTCTCACTTTTTAGGTCGTCGCGTATTGTTTTCGTTCGTTGTTTTAATTGTTGTTATTGCAGCGCTTAAACTTGGTTTTATTAAAGCGAATAATTCGCCAATAAACGCTACAGCACATATACAAATACAAACAAACACAGCCACACCACATCAACAAAGTGCCAATACCAAGCAGCTGCTTGAAAAGCAAAGTGCTTATCTTTAGTAAAGTGCCCTTTTAATATCCGTAAAAATATTACAAATAAAAGTACGGTTCCTAGCGTTACATGCATGCCATGAAAACCAGTCAATAAAAAGAACGTATTACCGTAAATACCCGCATCTAGCGTTAGATTAAGGTCATTATATGCATGCATGTACTCCTCAACTTGCAGCCCTAAAAAGCAAACACCCAGTAAAATAGTAGCACCTAAAAAAACCTTAAGTGGAGTACGTTTATTGTTTTCCATCGCTACGTGGGCAAAATGTAAAGTAACTGAGGAAGTAAGCAGTATTAAGGTATTTATAAGTGGTAAGCCTTGCCAGCCCATAGCCTGAGTAGTTTCGCCAGCAGGTGTTGAAACTAGCGGCCAAACAGCTTCAAAAGTTGGCCATAAAACCTCGTTAGTCATTGCATTATTGCCTGCACCTCCAAGCCAAGGTACCGACAATACCCGTGCATAAAAAAGCGCACCAAAAAAGGCCATAAAAAACATAACTTCAGAAAAAATAAACCAGCTCATACCTTGTCTAAAAGAGCGATCCATTTGTGCTGAGTACAAACCTTGGTCCGATTCACTAATTACATTTTTAAACCAGCTAAACAACATATACACAAGCACAGCAATACCGGCATAAAGCAGATAAACCCCGCTACCACCTTCTTTACCTACACTCATAACAGTCAAGCCTGCCCCTACTGCAATAAAAAACAATGCAACTGCACCTACAATAGGCCACGGGCTTTGCTCAGGTACGTAATAATGCTCATATTCTTGATTCATTTTATTTACTCCTAGTTTCACACTAGTTTAAAAAGCTAGTTATTACTTGCCACCAGCTGTTCACTAATATCAAATACGGTATAAGATAAAGTTAATTCTTCAATGTCGCTTGGCAATGCGGTATCAACATAAAAAAGTAATTTAAATTCAAGCTCTTCCCCTGCTTTTAGAGGTTGCTGATCAAAGCAAAAACAAGCTATTTTATGTAAATACTTTGCCGCTTTACCTGGCGAGACTGATGGTACAGCCTGCATTACTTTATCTAGATTGCTGTTATTTTTAGCACTAAACATTACTTCACGCATTGCACCGGGTTTTACCACTACACTGTATTCTTTTGATTTAACTTTAAACGGTGCACCACTTTGTGCGTGAGTAGTAAAGCTAACGCCAACTTCTCGGTTTTGTACTATTTGTGTACTTTGCTCTGCTTGCTCAAGCGAAGGCTTTCCATTAAGCCCTGTTACATCACAAAACACGTCATACAAAGGTACTAAAGCAAAGGCAAAGGCAAACATGCCTATGCAAATAAGTACCAAACGTTTGAGTAGCGGTGCATGTGTCATTACTTAATAACCGGCGGCGTAGAAAAAGTATGATATGGCGCTGGAGAGTCAACTTCCCACTCAAGGCCTTCTGCCCCTTCCCATACTTTTGCAGGCACTTTATCACCGCCACGCGCGCATTTAATTACCACAGCTACAAACAACAATTGCGATAAACCAAAGGCAAACCCACCAATACTTATGATTGCGTTAAAGTCGGCAAATTGAAGAGCGTAATCGGGAATTCGACGCGGCATACCAGCAAGCCCTACAAAATGCATAGGAAAAAACAGTACGTTCACGCTCACCAGCGATAGCCAAAAATGCCATTTAGCCAATGTGATATTAAACATATTGCCCGTCCACTTGGGCAGCCAGTAATAAGCCCCCGCCATTATCGAAAATACAGCCCCTGTTACTAATACATAATGAAAGTGCGCCACTACAAAATAAGTATCGTGATATTGAAAATCAGCAGGTGTAATTGCCAGCATCAATCCCGAAAAACCACCCAAGGTAAACAGCACAATAAACGCAATACTAAAAAGCATTGGCACTTCAAAAGTTATTGAGCCTTTCCACATTGTGGCAACCCAATTAAATACTTTTACTCCTGTAGGTACCGATATAAGCATGGTCGCGTACATAAAAAACAACTCGCCAGCGACCGGCATCCCAGTGGTAAACATATGATGAGCCCATACAATAAAGCTCAATAGTGCTATGGAGGATGTGGCGTATACCATTGAGGCATAGCCAAAAAGTTTTTTACGAGAAAAGGTAGGTACTATTGTAGATATAATGCCAAAGGCAGGAAGAATCATAATGTATACTTCGGGGTGACCAAAAAACCAAAAAATGTGTTGGAACATCACCGGGTCGCCACCGCCTGCGGCATCAAAAAAGCTGGTCGCAAAATACTTATCGGTAAGTACCATAGTGACAGCCCCTGCAAGCACTGGCATTACGGCTATTAATAAAAAGGCAGTAATTAACCACGTCCATACAAATAATGGCAACTTCATCCATGTCATGCCTGGGGCACGTAAGTTCACTATGGTTACAATCACATTGATTGCGCCCATTATTGAGCTAATTCCCATAATATGTACGGCAAATACAAACAATGCAGTATTATCATTACTGTATGTTGTGGACAGTGGTGCATAAAAAGTCCAACCAAATGCAGGCCCCCCACCAGGCATAAATAACGATGCCAATAGGATTAGAAACGCAAACGGTAAAATCCAAAAGCTCCAGTTATTCATTCTTGGCAATGCCATATCTGGCGCGCCAATCATGAGTGGTATCATCCAGTTAGCAAGGCCTGTAAAGGCGGGCATAACCGCACCAAACACCATAATTAAACCATGCACTGTGGTCATTTGATTAAAAAAGTGAGGGTCGACCAACTGTAAACCTGGTTGAAATAATTCAGCTCTGATCACCATGGCCATTGCGCCACCAATTAAGAACATGGTCAGCGAAAAAATTAAATATAAACTACCTATATCTTTATGATTAGTTGTGTAAAGCCAGCGTTTAAAACCTTTAGCTGGGTGATGAGCATGATGAGCTTCATTGGCGTTAGGTTGTTCTACTATGCTACTCATTAGTTCGCCTCCACTTTGGCATCAAGTGCCGTCTGTATTTGACTCGGTTGAATAACATCACCCGTATCATTACCCCACGCATTACGTTTATAAGTAATAACCGCAGCTAATTGCTTTATAGATAACTGCTTGGCAAAAGCTTGCATTGCCGTACCGGGTCGTCCATGGATAACTACATCAATGTGATCTTTTATATCGCCAAGCACTATCGGGCTGCCTTTAAGTGCAGGAAATACGCCCGGTAACCCCAAGCCAGTAGGTTGATGACATGCAGCACAATTAGCCATATATACTTGTTCGCCTAAAGTCATTAATTCTTCTTTTGGGAGGGTTTTATCAAGTAATGCGGCATCTGCTAATGCTGCTTTTTGTTTAGCCTGCTTTGCATCTGTAAGCCATGTTTTAAAATCAGCCTCAGATTTAGCGACCACCACAACGGGCATAAAGCCATGGTCTTTACCACACAACTCAGCACATTGGCCTCGGTAAGTACCTTCTTCGTTTATGTTCGTCCATGTTTCGTTTATAAAGCCGGGGTTCGCATCTTTTTTAACTGCAAAATCAGGTACCCACCAAGAGTGAATAACATCGTCAGAAGTCATTAAAAATCGTACTTTTTGATTTATTGGCAGTACAAGAGGCTTATCAACCTCAAGTAAGTAGTTAGGATTTTTATCTGCAAGATTCGCGATTTCATCTTGCGGGGTAGATAAAATAGAGTAGAACTCTACATCTTCGCCCATATATTCATAATGCCATTTCCATTGCGAACCCGTAATTTTAATAGTGAGATCAGCTTTGCTGGCATCTTCCATTGCAATTAGGGTTTTAGTGGCTGGTACTGCCATAGCAATTAAAATAACAAACGGAATTGCAGTCCAAAGTATTTCTACTTTAGTGCTTTCGTGAAATTGGGCAGGTACAGCCCCTTTAGATTTACGGTGATGAATAAGTGCCCAAAACATAATTGCGAACACTATCACCCCAATCACACAACATATTATAAATATGGTCATGTGCAGCTGATATACATTATTGCTTATATCGGTTACGCCTTTGCGCATATTGTATTGGCTGTTAGCCAAAACTGGGTGCGAAAAAACACATAATATAAGCCACAAGGTAGAGGTCAGTTTACCCATGTGACGGCTCCTTTGATGCTATTGCGAATGCAAAGCGAAGAGGCATACGGCTTAAACGCCAATTCGTTATTTTTATTTTTTTAGCCAATCTTATTTAATATTGATTGGTTTTGCTGCGCCAACAACGAGTTTGTGTATATTGTGTGTTCTCAAAACTAAAAAGCTGTGAGTTATTATTAGCTCAGCACATTAACAATTAGCTAAAAAACGAACAACAAGCAAGTTTTAGTATAAAAAACAATCAGGTGATATTGAATAATTAATAAAAAATCGGTAATCAACTGGGCAACAGGAAGTTCAAAATATGAGCAAAACAAAGGGGTTTAACGCATTCGGAGGGGGAAAATATAAGTGCAAAAAAGTTTACAGCTTAAATAGTCAGTGGGCTGTTTACGCCCTTTTTTTAGTACAAATTCTAAAACAAAAATGCGTACTAATTAGTACGCATTTATAAAACTGCTTGTTTAAAAGCTATTTTTAAAGTCACATCCAATCAGCGTTTCTTATAACGCCAACGGCTAAGCCTTCAATATTAAAAGACTCATTCTCAAGATCTACTTCAATAGAGTCAAAATCGTCGTTTTCAGCATGAAGTAATACTTTACGACCCGCTTTCTCAAGACGTTTTACAGTTACGTCTTCGTCTAGGCGAGCAACAACAACTTGTCCATTTTCAGCGGTTTGAGTACGATGTACAGCAAGTAAATCACCATCCATAATACCAATATCTTTCATGCTCATACCGTTAACGCGTAGTAAAAAATCTGCAGCCGGTTTAAACATTAATGGATCGATTTTGCAGTGACTTTCAACGTGCTCTTGCGCCAAAATAGGTGAACCAGCAGCAACACGCCCTATAAGCGGTAAACCTAATTGTTCTGGCTCTTCTTCTTCAATTAATTGAATACCACGGCTTGCACCTGGTTTCATTTTAATTGCGCCTTTTTTAGCAAGTGCTTTTAAATGTTCTTCAGCAGCATTGGCACTTTTAAAACCTAATGTTTGCGCTATTTCAGCACGTGTAGGAGGCATACCAGTGTCTTTAATAAAAACTTTAATTAGTTCGAGTATTTGAGCTTGGCGGTTCGTTAATGGTCGCATACAACTGGTTTTCCATACAGTACATTTAACTGTGAGTATATACAGTTAAATAAAAATCGCAAATTTAAATTAAGCCTTAAAATAGCTAAAGTAATTTCACTTGTGTACATTTCAAGGATATAACTAAAGCTAAGTTTATAAATGATTAAAAATGCAAAGGAGACATTATGAGTATTTGGTACCAGCCCATCACCTTAGAGCTGTGCAAGCAGTTAGAGCAAGGCGTTAATGGCCAAGGAACATTAATGAAAACTATGGGGATAGAAGTCACAGAAATTGGCGATGATTATTTGGTTGCCACAATGCCGGCAATTCCTGAGCATCATAACCCGATGGGGATGGTACACGGCGGTGCTAACGTTGTACTTGCCGAAACAGTTGCCAGCTATGCCGCTAACTTTGTTGTCGATTTTACTAAATTTTACTGTGTAGGGCAGGAGATTAGCGCAAGTCATTTAAAAGCATCTCGCAACGGCACTTTAACAGCCACGGCTAGAGCATTTCATATAGGTAAACGTAGTTCAGTATGGGAAATAAAAATTACAAATAGCCGCAATGAGCTGTGCTGCGTATCAAAAATGACCGCAGCAGTCGTAGAGCGAAGATAGTTACTTTTCGATTGGGTAAATGGTAATTTCCATACCCGCACCAATCGCAGATATACGCAATAATGTATCTGCATCTAAGGCTTGATTAAAGCACTTAGGAGAAGTCCCTGATTCAAAACCAATATCAAACGTTCTACGTGAACAGCTTAACCATTGCTTTAGCGCGTTACGCGAACACGATTCAATAAGCTCACATATATGGTTTATGGCTTTATCAGGTGTGCTCACCTCACCTGTAGCTTCAATACGCGCTAGTTGACGGTATTCGTCTTTGTCATAATGTAAAATCGTCGCGACTTTTTTCAAGTCCGCCACTAGCAAACTAATATCTTGCTTTGATTCAAGCTCAAGATCTACATTTAAAAATTGAATTTCCGACATCGTTTCGTATTTATCCTCTAATAATTTCATTGCAAACTTTAACGCAGTTTTACCGTTATACCAAATCAACTATGCTCTATTAACCACTTTATATGGATATTTCGCAGCTTTTAAGTATTTTTTAGCATTTAAAGCTGGCTGGATATAAAACATTCAGCTCAATTAAACAGATAAGTCATGTTAGGAATTTAAGTGTAATCTTTTTTATTTTTAAATGATTACAGTAAGCTATAGTTTAAACTGCGACAAAATGTCGCAGTAACTTATCCCATTGATGTAATAAACTAGCTTCTAAAAATAATAAGACTAAAACATGAATAAAAAAATATTTAAACATGCTCGCAAGTTACATAAATGGTTAGGATATTTATTAGCACTACAAATTTTAGCATGGTTACTAGGTGGTTTAATTATGAGTGCAATCCCTCTTGATAAAGTTCATGGGGAGCATCTTGCAACACGTACTCTTAATAACCCATTTACGCAGGCTGATTATGTTGCCTCCCTTGACGATATTGCCTCTCAGGTGGTTAATCCAACACAAATAATTTTTGAGAACTTCTTAACTACACCACTTATTACTGTCTTTAGTAATAACGAGCAGCAAAGCTTCAATGGAATAACAGGCCGACCATTTGAACTGCCAACTAAAATACAAATTACCGCAAATGCTAAAGCACACTTACTTATTGACGCTCAAGTAACAAGCGCTGTACTACTAAAGCAAGGTATGCGAGAAGTTGGATATAAAACCAATGTTTGGCAGGTACAATTTGACGACACATTTAACACAACACTGTACTTGTCAGAAAATAACGGCAAAGTTGTTACCGTTCGCAGCACGCTATGGCGAATATTCGACTTTTTTTGGATGTTACATATTATGGATTACGATGAGCGAGAGGATTTTAATAATCCACTGCTTATTAGCTTTTCAGCAACCAGTGTACTTTTTTGTTTAAGTGGAATATTACTACTTATACAAAATATACGACTAAAACGATTTATCCGAATTAAAAATAAGAATAAATCAAAGTAGTCATATTGGTTTTTGAGAGCTAGCGCCCACTTATCAAAGAGTAAATAAGCCTAGGGCTTATTTTATTCCAAGTGCTTAAATCGACTCAAATGTCGCTTTAACATTTCGTTTTCGAAAATCAACTCATCACGCTCATCCAGCAATTGTAAAACTAAAGCTATTGCCGACCAATCTAACGAAAAGTCATGTTGGATGCGGGCCGCTTTTTTAACTAAGGTCACTGCAGATACCGTAAATTGCCACTGCGTAACATGATCCCCCTCAATTGGAACCGCAATATTATGCTCAACTAGCTCATATAAAATTGCTTCGCTAATATCACTGCTCAAACATAGCTCTTTGCTAGTAAGTAAATCGTCTTTTTGTGTCACGATAATTTGCATTATGGCTTGCTCCAGTTATTACGGGGATCAAAGTGAGCTTTTTTGGCTAATTCTTCCCACAGTTTTTTACTGGCATCATCAACAGATGTTGGATTAACAATTTTAAGCACAGCAAATAAATTACCTTTAGCTTTTTTACTCATTAATCCCTTACCTTTAATACGCAAGCGTTGACCAGACTGACTATTAGAAGGAATAGTTAATTGGATGTTTCCTGTCAACGTAGGTAAATTTAGCTTTGTACCAAGAGCCGCTTCCCATGGTGCAAGAGGGACAACTATATTTAGGTTATGACCTTCAACATCAAATAATGGGTGAGGCACTAAACTAATTTGTAAATACAAGTCGCCATTTTGCCCATTAGCTGACCCTAATCCGCCTTGCCCTTTTAGTCGAATTCGCTCGCCATTTACTGAGCCTGCAGGAATTTTCACTTTAAGTGATTTTTTAATTTCAGTGACACGGCCACTGCTGTCTCGCTGCGGTAACATAAACTCAACAGGCTTAACGGTATCAACTAAAGTCTCTTCAAGAAAAATTGGGAACTCTATTTCCACATCTTGTCCTTTTTGCGCGCGAGCGGCGTTACTTCTGCTCTGCCCGGAACGATCGAATCCACCAGCTCCGCCAAACATTGAATTAATAAAGTCAGAAAACTCTTGGTCGGTTTGAGGATCGCTTTGCTGATAATTACTTTGCGAAGAGGCATTGTTACCACCATAATGGCCTTGCTGTTGACGAGCACGATTTTGTTGGTGACGACGTAACTCGTCGTATTTAGTGCGTTCTTCTTTGTTATGGATGACTTCGTAAGCTTCTGCTATTTCTTTAAACTTATCTTCTGCTTGAGGCTCTTTGCTTACATCTGGGTGATATTTTCTGGCTAACTTTTTATAAGCAACTTTAACCGCTTTATCATCTGCATCAGGCGATATTCCAAGCACTGCATAATAATCAACAAATTTCATTTGCAATCCAAATCCTCATATTGAGTAAGCTTTAAGCATACTCCTTAACGGGTAACCTTGTGTGGTTAAAATACGATAAATATTGAGAAATAAATGAATAGTGAAAGTAACTTTGAGTAAAAAAATTAATCAGGCACTTTTTATTAATATAAGCGTAGGCCTTAAGCTAACTTTATCTTTTATCTTCAGGGCTTTAAACTGCCTATTCCTGTAGTTCACATTTGTGATGGATATGACTCGATTTATTCTGGCCTTATTGGCTTGTTGTGTGTGCGTTTCGGTATCAGCCGAACAATTTACCCGTTTTTCAACGGCTAAAAGACATTTAATTAAAACCCTACCTGACAACGCCAAAAGCATTTACTGCGGTTGCGACATTAAAAAAGAAGGCAAAAAACTCGTTCCTGACCCGTCTAACTGTGGTTACATTCCTCGAAATACCCTTACCCGCTCAGGTAAAGTAAATGTGCGAGCACTACGCATTGAGTGGGAGCACATTGTTCCGGCGTGGGAATTTGGTCACCAGCTACAATGCTGGCAAGATGGCGGGCGTAAAAACTGCCGTAAAGTAAGTGCTAAATTTAGAAAAATGGAAGCTGATATAAATAACTTAGCGCCAGCTATTGGCGAAATTAATGCCGATCGCTCTAATTATCGTTTTGGTATGCTTAGCGAAAACGCCACACAATATGGTCGTTGCGAAGTAAAAGTAAACTTTAAGCAACGTGTAGTTGAACCGCCTGTTTATGCACGAAAACGTATAGCTGACACCTACGCTTACATGCAAAAAACATACGGTTTAAAAATCTCTGATAAACAGCAAAAGTTATTTAATGCATGGCAAAAGCAAGCATTCGCAGATACAAGTAGTGCGAGCAAGCTCTAAGCTTTAACACTCATTTACATAAATCAAAGTTATAAATGTTGAATAAACGAGCGAGTGTTGTAATATTTTAAACAACTTATTTACAAAAAAGCCCTTAACTATGTTTAAAAATAATAAAACCTCGCTTGCCATTTTCACTGCATTTGCGGGCTTTGCTTTGACCGGTTGTGGCGGCGGCGGTAGCGGTATCGACTCAGCCCCTGTAGTTACAACACCTGTTAGTAGCAGTCCAACATGGACTGCGGGTGTATTTGAACCCTCTAACGATTTAAAAAACTTTTGCGAAACCCCGCGTACGGGTAACGATCCCTTTAATAACAACGAGCCTTACCCAGATCAAGCCGGTTCTGCCCTTTACGAAAAACTCTGGCTTCGCTCTTGGAGCGACGAAACCTACCTTTGGTATGATGAGATTGCCGATAACGATCCTGAAAGCTTTGCCACAGTAGCCGATTATTTTGCCCAATTAAAAACAGAGCAGCTTACCGACTCAGGGGCAAAAAAAGATAACTTTCATTTTTCAGAACCTACTGAAGATTACTTTCAAGAAGCGCAATCGGGCGTTACTTCTGGTTACGGTATAAATTGGGCGTTTATTGGCGATACAGCCGACCGTATTTTACGCGTCGCTTATCTTGAAGATGATTCACCTGCAAGCCAAATAGGCTTTCAACGTGGTGATACTGTACTTTCAGTTGACGGTGTTAGCATTAATACCAATACACAGTCGGGTGTAGATACGCTTAACGAAGGTTTATTTAGTCCTACTAACGGCGACTCACATACTATTGTTGTACGCAGTAACGATGGCGCCGAAAAAACATTTAATGTAACCGCTGGCAATATTGAACAAACACCGGTTCAAAATGTTAAAACGATTACAACCGCAAATGGTTCAAGCGTGGGTTACATGCAATTTAATAGTCATATAAGCATTGCCCAAGAAGGGCTTATTGATGCAGTAAATAAGTTTAAAACCGATGGTATTGATGAGCTTGTAATCGACTTTAGATATAACGGTGGTGGTTTATTAGCACTGTCGGCACAATTGGCTTATATGGTTGCCGGTAATGCCAACGTTAACAACCGCTTTTATTATCAAACTCAACAAAACGATAAACAACCCGTTGATTCGCCTTTTCCATTTATTGATGAAGAAATAGATTACTCTACTTTTTTTAGCACAGGTGAAAACCTACCTGATTTAAACTTATCGAAGGTTTATGTATTAAGCACATCAGGCACCTGTTCGGCATCAGAAGCTTTTATTAATGGTTTAAAAGGTATAGACGCAGAAGTTATTTTAATTGGCGATACAACCTGCGGTAAGCCCTATGGCTTTACCCCAACTCATAACTGCGCAACAACCTATTACACTATTCAATTTAGTGGGGTAAATAGCAAAGGATTTGGCGAATACGCTGCGGGTTTTACACCAACCCCTACGCCACAATTTGATGCTGATGTTCAAGGTTGTGAAATTGAGGACGACTTTGATCATCAGTTAGGCGACAGTGACGAGGCCGTTTTAGCCACCGCATTGTTTCATGTTGAAAATGGCAATTGCCCAATTAGAACGGCTGCTGCAAAAGCAGAGCCAGCTAATTTTTCAAGCTCTCGTGAATCTCTCATTCCTTTAAATATGCCTGAGCAATTTACCCAGCGTAATATGGACTTAACTTGGCCAACACTGAGTGAGGAAAGGTAATGGATAAATTATTACTCCCATTAGCTACCTTATTCGCTTTAGGTGGATGCCAAAGTGTAAATAGTGATCCCGCTAAACCCGCTATATTAACGAGCGTTAATCCTAGCGTTATTGCAACACTACAACAGGCAATTCAACAAGCTAAGGGAGGCGCATTAGTAACACTTTCCGATTCCGTATTTACTAAACGTAGCGAACTGCTAATTGATCATGCAATGAGTAAAGGGTCTGATGGCAGAGTAATTATGGGCGCGCATAATATAAAATCTGAGAAGTTTATTTTGCAACTACGTAATAACCAATGCGAGCTTTACTATCCTAAAAAAGAGCTTACTACAGTACTTGAAGGTGTGACCTGTAAAGAGTTATAAAGCACTTTATTAGCGTTTATAAAAAGGCGCGCAGCACATCGCTGTACGCCTTTTTCTATTTTAAAGCGTTATTACAAGTCTTCATGCGGACCAAACACTTCATAATGAATCTGCTCGTTTTTAACACCTAGTTCAAGTAACTGCTTTTTTATAAATGCCATAAAACCGGCAGGACCACATAAGTAAAAGTCGCCATTACTCAATGGTAGCTGTGCTTGTACTGCATTTAGGTTCATTAACCCAGTAAAGTCAGCGCCCTCTGTCGCTTGGTTAAACCACGTTATTGTTTTCAAGTGGTTATTCTGCGCTGTTAGATCATATAAATATTTTGAAAACGAATGTTGCTGAGTATTTTCGCAAGCATGTAAATACATAATCTCTTGATTAGAATTGTCACTTAATAACGTTTCAAGCATAGCCAGCATTGGCGTTTGCCCAACACCTGCTGAAATGAGAACCACTGGACTTGTGTTATTGCGTAAAAAGAAGTCTCCTGCCGGCGGGTATAACTCAACAATAGTGCCTTGCTCTAATGAGTGTAAATAATTAGACACCATGCCAGGCTTTGGCTGTAGCTCTTTTTTAACACTAATACGGTAGTTTTTAGCGTTACTTTTTTGTGAAATAGAATACTGGCGAATTTCTTCATATTCAGCGCCCTCTGGCTTAACTTTAATACCTAAATACTGCCCTGGTTTATGTGTAATAACAGCTTCGCCATCAACTGGCGTAAGTGTAAAACTCGTTACTAGTTCTGATTCGGCCTGTTTGTTGGTTATTTCAAATTGCCGAGTTCCCGCCCAACCACCGTGTTTATTTTTACTGTGCTCATACAAAGCAGCTTCTTCGGTTATACAAATATCAGCAAGTACGCCGTAAGCTTCGCGCCAAGCGTATTCAACATCGGGAGTAAATTGCTCAGGAAGAAGTTCTTTAAGCGTACCAATTAAGTGTGCACCTACAATAGGGTAATGCTCAGGTAAAATATTCAAGCTTGTATGCTTATGATTAATACGTGTTAGCGCTTCTTTTAATACGGCTAAATTATCAATATTTTGTGCATACGCAGCCAATGCATTAAAAAGTGCAAATTGCTGACGACCTGTATCTTGGTTCGCCATATTAAAAATATTTTTAAGCTCAGGATTATGACTAAATAAACGCTTATAAAAATGATCGGTAACAACCGTACCCGCCTGCGCTAATAACGGAACTGTGCTTTTTACAATCTCAATGGTTTTATCAGATAACATATGTATTTCCTATGGATGAACTAACCACGACGCCCATCAACACGACGCCGCGTTAATATAGGTGTGCAGTGAATTAAAAATAATGAAAAAGCTACTAACCACAGCAAAGCACTTATTTGCCAAGCAAGGTGAGGCCTAATAATAAAAGGGAGTAATGAACGAGTAATAGCGGCCACAAGCAAAAATGCAAAAGCAACAGCCATGTAATGAGGAATAGCGAGTATCCGCCCTGTATGACCATGCGATACACGCGTCATCATTGCTAAAATCATCATACCTATTGTGCCAATAGTGATTAAGTGCAGCGCATCTTTAAATTGCATTGCACTGCTATAAAAGCTAAATGCAACCATCATTAACCCTACGCCTAACGCTAAGTAGGAAAAATGTAAAGACCATAACAACGGCACTCTCAATACCTTGCTATCCCACCAACAACCAGCCCTAAGCAGGTGAAGCGCAGCAACAGTTGCAGCAACTAACGCAGGATTAATCGTGTTCAAAAACAACTTGTTGATGAAAAATAAAGTGATAGCCACAATAGATAAATACATAACAGCTTTATCTATTTTAGGAGTGCGAACTTGTGCGGCTAACCCCAGACCTTTAGCGGTAAAAAATGGTAAAACGCGGCCCGCAACAATGCCAACTAGTAAAGTAATAACCAGCACTGCGGTATCAACCACACCAAGTGCAAGCTGCATGTTTTGTTGTAAAACAAGTATTAAATACAATACATTGAGCCCACAAAGCACAGCTAAAATAGCTAAAAACGGATAGTTACTTTTGCTATTGGCTTTTAATAACATATTAGCCAACGCGGTTATGGCGCCTAGCCACCAAATAACTTGTAATGTAAGTGCAGCATATAAATTAAAATGAGCAATATCTGGCAGTACTACAAAAAATGCTAAGCGCGCTGCAAGCCATATAAACGTAAGCCACATAAGGGCTTTGCCACTTATGCTCGGCACGCCTGTCCACGTTTGTGCTGCGGTAAGTAAAAAGCCAACAGCTACAACTCCTGCAAAGCCAAACAGCATTTCGTGCGCGTGCCATAATGTCGCAGGTATCGATAAGTGCCAACTTGCATGGCCTGTTAAAATAAGTAGCCAATACCCCACTGACAAAAATGCCAATAAGCCACCGCCTAAAAAGAAAGGCCTAAAAGCTAGCATCCATAACGGCCATTGAGATACTTGATGAATAGCAACGCGTGCTGGCATTGGCTCAGTTAAGTTTATAGGGCGCATTATTTTATTTCCTGCCCTACACCATACTGAGCAAAAAAGTATTCAGCGCACGCTAGTGCCTCATGCAGTGAACTAAACTGTGTTTGATTATTTAAATTATTCAGCATTAGTGTGTTCATGGCGATCTCTGTAACTAACTACGTTACTTAGCTATTACACATACTGTGCCAACAAGTTTAATTAATTAAATTCAACAAGTTAAATTAAATCACTTTACAGTGTGAGTCTTTATGACCTACTATAAATTAACTCATAAAAACACAAATAGGTCATTTTGACGTGAACCAGCAATTCAACCTTACACAAGTTGCTCTAGAGCTTGCTCAAAGTACACTACACGAGCATAGCTTTGATCAATTACTAGCAACGGTTGAGCGGGTTATTCCAAGTGATGCAAGTGCGTTATTAGTGCTTCAGGGCGAACAATTAAAACCACTGGCAATTAAAGGATTAATGCCCGACAGTTTAGGCAGACGATTTAAAATAGTAGAACACCCTCGCCTAGAAGCTATTTGCAAAAGCACACTCGCGCTTCAATTTGCGCACGACTGCCCACTACCCGATCCATACGACGGATTACTATTAGCTAAAACCGGCGACATACCGGTACATGCATGTTTAGGTTTACCTCTTTATGATAAAAACGCGCTACTTGGCGTACTTACGTTTGATAGCCTTAACGCCAATGCATTTAACAGCATAAGCGCTGATACACTCAATACCTTACAAACGCTGTGTAGCGCGCACTTTAAAACGGCCTTAGAACTTGCCCATTACAAACAGCATGCACAGCACTCAAGTGCATTAGTACAAGAACTAAATCGTGAAGCATTAACACGTGACGGCGGTGAAATTATTGGTCAAAGTCCACTAATGCAAACACTTAAAAACGAAATTAAACTCGTTGCAGCATCTAACTTTAGCGTGCTTATATTAGGTGAAACAGGGGTAGGGAAAGAGCTTGTTGCACGTAATATTCACTTAAATTCAGCTCGCAAAGATCAACTGCTTATTCACTTAAATTGTGCATCGCTTCCCGAAAACCTCGCTGAAAGTGAATTTTTTGGTCATGCGAAAGGGGCTTTTACAGGCGCACAAAATTCGCGCCAAGGTAAATTTCAATTAGCTGATGGCGGCACGTTATTTTTAGATGAAATTGGGGAACTACCCCTTGCCATGCAAAGTAAACTATTACGAGTGCTACAAAGTGGCGAAATACAAACGGTAGGAGAAGACACGCCAAAGTACGTAGATGTACGCGTCATTGCCGCAACCAACAGAAATTTAAAAGAAGAAGTAGCTCAAGGTCGCTTTAGAGCCGATTTATACCATCGCCTCAGTGTCTACCCTATTACTGTGCCACCACTTAGTAAACGCGAGCACGACATAACACTCTTAGCTGGTTATTTTATTGAGCAAACAGCCCGTAAATTAGGGATAAAACAATTAAAACTAAGCCCTGAAGCGCAAGTACTGCTTAATCAGTACAGCTGGCCAGGTAACGTGCGCGAGCTTGAACATGTCATTAGCCGCAGCGCCCTAAAAGAAAAACAAAGCCAATGGCAAAATCCGATAATAACCATTACAAGCGAGCACTGTGACTTAACACCGAGTGCGCCGCAAAACTCTCTAGTAGCAAGCCAAAGTACAACCAACACCTTAATCAACCAACCTTTAAAGCAAGCTGTAGAATCGTTGCAATACAACGTAATTACCGAGCAATTAAAGAAGCATAACTACAACTGGTCAGCAGCAGCAAGAGTACTTGAATTAGATAGAGCAAACTTAGTACGCTTGGCTAAACGCCTAGGGATAGAAGTAAAAAAAACACTATAATCATTTAAAATACAGCTAACACGCTGCTAAAACTATTGATTAGCAGCTAACTTACTAAAGTGTGTTTTTAACAACCCTGCAAAAGCTTGTACTTTAGCAGTACGATGCACTAAGTGATGCGTGACTAACCATACATCGGTAGGCCAGCTTAACTCACTGTGCAATATAGGCACTAAATCAGGATATTGCGCCGCTACGTCATGTTGTAATCCGCCAATGCCTAGCCCTTTAATGATTGCACGAGTCGCTTCTGCAGTTTCAGATACTCGCAGCTTTATTTGCGATGCAGGAATGTGCTCATCAGCCCATGCAAAATAAGGCACGCGGGCATTAAAACCTGCCACGCCCGATACAAAGTTATGTTGTTGTAAATCAATTAATAATTTAGGCATACCGTATTTATTAATGTAACGTTTATTAGCGTATAAACCCGATGAAAGCTGCGCCAAATGCTGAGCAATATAATCGCCTTCATCAGGTCTTGGGCCTGCACGCACTGCAATATGTGCTTGTCCGTGATCGAGCCTTAGCCTTTTTTGTTCTAAAATAACCTCAAGCTGCACTTGTGGATGTAGCGCCTGAAATTGCTCACATACATCACCAAGGACATCCATGAAGCCACTTACCGTCGTTAGCAACAAACTACCTCTAAGGGTGCTATCGGCCGCTACTATATCGTTATGTAACTGCTCTAAGGAGCTATGGATTGTTTGTGCTGTTGCAAATAACTTGGTGCCAATTTCAGTAACCTTGTAGCCACGAGCATGGCGATGAAAAAGCCGTGCATTTAAGTTTTTTTCAAGATTATTAATTCGCCTAAGCACTGTGCTGTGGTGCACATTAAGCTCCTCGGCCGCTGCTGTTAGCGTGCCTAACCGTGCTACTTCGAACGCAACTTTAACGTCTTGCCAATCTTCAAATTTTATCGCCATGCTGCCTACCTTTTACTTATGTGCATATACGCACACAAGTGTTGCGTTTATTAGGGTTTTCTACAAGTGAAATTTTGCTACATTAGTCATGTAACTTAAAACATTAAAAGGCCACTACCATGTCAGCACCAAAAATTATCGCCCTAGCTGGAAGCCTTCGCCAAGAAAGCTTTAACCAAAAAATTATTAATGAGGCAGCACGTTTTGCTCTACAAACAGGTGCTGAAGTAGAAGTAATAAAACTAAACGAATTAAACATCCCACTATTTAACGAAGATATTGAAGCGCAAGGTACACCAAGCGATGTACAGCTTTTAAAAGATAAGCTACGTACAGCCGACGGTATTTTACTAGCAAGCCCAGAGTACAACGGCTCTATTACCGCAGCACTAAAAAATGCGATTGATTGGGCATCGCGTACAGAGCAAGGTGCTGTTCCTGCTTTTCGTAATAAAGTGGTTGCTTTGTTTGCAGCATCGCCTGGTGGGCTTGGCGGCTTACGCGGTTTAAATCATGTGCGTGATATATTAAGCGGCATTGGATCGTTAGTACTTGCCGATCAACTTGCAGTACCCGCTGTGCACACACTGTTTAATGAGAATGGGCAAATAAATGAACCTGTAACGGCTGAAAAAGTATCAGCCCTCGCTCATCAGTTAGTAAGCGTTGCAAGTAAGTTAAGATAACTTGCACGCCTAAATAACTAATTACTTTGTCGCTGCTATTTTGGCGGCGATAAAGTCGGTATGCGTTACATATAAAAGCCCTGCTACTTTACGTATAACGTAGTCTTCTTGGGGATCTATTTCTCCATCGGCATACGCTAAGCGCCATAATAACTCTATTATTTCTATTCGCTGCTCCGCGCTACAATGCTCATTAATCTGTTTTGAAAACTGAAAGTAATCTATCGAATCATCTAAGCTACTTGCCGCATTATTAGTAAGCTCATTAACCTCAGTGTCTGTTAAATTAAAGTACTTTTTTAAGGTTACAGTCAGGGTTCGTTGTTCATCATGTTCAAGCTTGGTATCTGCGCGCATAACTTCAATTAATAATGCAGCAACCGCTGTTTTTAAGTCGTGCTCTTGCATACTTGGCTGCTGTTCATCGAATACAGCAAAAAGTTGTTTTATTTGTTTGAACATCACACTTTCCCTTTTTGGGTGTTAGACTAATACGTAAAGAAATCGACCTTATTACTCTTATTAATGGGTATAAAGTTCGCAAATTAAAGGATACATTTTATGAAAGGAATAAACACACCACGCTTATTTATAGGCGCTACGCTGGTGGCCCTTTCGAGTGCAAATACTGCACTTGCTGAAAAAGCCGAAACCGAGAAGCTCTACGACTTTGATAACAAAGTACATTACTACCAAACACAAATTGGCGAAGACAACTATAAAATAGAAATCCAGTCAGACGATTACAAACACTTTACCAATCAAAGTGTATTTTTGTTACGTCATGCTGACCGTCTATGCCGCGGCAATACCTTTATGTTGAAAGTACTTGAAGGCGTGCAAGAGTACGAACGCTTTCCAACAAAACCACGCGCTTACCAACCTGATTTAAGTGTTTTACTCCAATGCGAAACTAAAGAAGATACAAGTAAGGGTAAGTAACCTTATTTATAACCCCAAGGTGCTGATGGTGGAGTAATCGGTTTAGTTAAATCAAAATCCACCTTAAACTCACGTCCTTGGCGAATTAATCGATAAGTAAATACTTCTGGGTAAATATACATTTGCCATGTATTACCTACAGACTGCGCAAGACCTTGTTTTACAAATAACTCTTTAGAGTATTGGTCTGCTGGAAACGACTGTATCTGCGCAGACCCTGCATCAAGCGTATGGCCACCATACATAGTTGATGCGTCGTCTGTTCCATCTTTATGACGATGATCGTGCTTTAAACTCAAGCCGCTACCCGTTTTAGTTATGATCCACGTACGTGATGCATCGTCTCCTACATGAAACGGTACTTGTAACTCAGTCTCACCACATTTACGTACATGCATAACCAGTTTTTTATCTGTAAATGAGCTTGGGCCTTTCGCGTTATCTACCGCTACTTCACCTTCAAAAGCTTTACCACAATGCGCTGCAATACTATTAAAAAAGGCATCATGAGTAGGAATAGACACTAACGGTGCAGGGCGTGCAAAGGCTGTCGATGAAGCAAGTAATAAAGTTGCTGCAGTTAATAATTTCATTTGTTTCTCGTTATAGTTATTTTAAAACACCTGTAATAGTACAGTTTTCTTAAGTACTTTATTAGAAGTATCTAAATAAAAATGAGAACAGGACAACTAGATAAAATTTTAAGTAATGATTAACGACTAAATATCTCTGCACTCATTAACAATCCTACTTTTATAAATATTAATTGCACACTCCGAGATGTGATTTTAACGTCGGGAGTCGCTACGCTCGCCCTACGTAATGAGTGTTGGTATAAGAGTCTATTAATTGAGCGTATTTTACTTTTCTGCAGACGTAAAAAAGCCCGACTATTTCTAGTCGGGCTCTCTACAATTTGAAGCCTGGTAATGTCCTGATGTCGTAGTGCCCACAGCGGTAGAAAGTCACATAGCAAATGCTACACTATCGTTGGCCGGGGCTCGCCTTCGAGCTGTTTGGTTTCACTACTGAGTTCGGCATGGGCTCTTGGCTATTTACTAAATCCCAGAAAGCAAAAAACCCGTCACATTGCTGTAACGGGTCTCTACAATTTGAAGCCTGGTAATGTCCTACTTTCACATAGCAAATGCTACACTATCATCGGCGCTGTTTCGTTTCACTACTGAGTTCGGCATGGAATCAGGTGGGTCCAAAACGCTATTGTCACCAAGCA
>NZ_JACJDR010000026.1:0-45474 GCF_014163655.1 Pseudoalteromonas sp. SR45-1
GTGAAAGCTAATTAATTAGAAAATCCCTAAGAGAGAATAAGAGCAAATTTTGGCTCATGAATCTCATTATCGAACGTCTGCAACTGGCACAGAGCCGTCTTTCGGCTCTAATTCGTTTTTGTCCAAATACGAGTTGGATGAACGTCCGTTATTGTAACCAGAATTAAGATATTAAGTTGCTGTTGAACGGCCGAGTTTGGCTTATGCCGCTGTCAGTTTTGATTAAGCCCTAACAATCAAACCTGGCAGATAAAGTTAAGACTTATTCAGAAAAAGCGTTCAATTTAATTTATTTGTCTTCAGGTCTTTCTGCTATTAATATATCAAGGTTACCTTTCAGAGCAGGAATTTCTGTGGCATTTTGTAAAACTCTTTGTAGAAACCTTTTTTGTTCATTAATTGTTTTATTCTTTAATTCTATCTCTGCTTCAAGTTTCCTTATTCGCTTTAGTAAATCAACATCGGCCTTAATGATTCCCTTTTTAAAATGATGATCTTTAGTGTTTTTTGAACATTTTTTATGTTTGTAAGCTTGATAAATCCCATTATAGCTCTCTAATGTTTGTCTTGATACTTGAATACCAAGATCAATTGAAATTTTTTGAGTTAGATTTTTCCATGTAAGCTTTCCTTCCCAAAGAAGGATCATTCTCTCAATGTTAAACTGTGTTTCATCTGTAATTTTAGCTTTAGCTGGCATCGCAAGTTCTACTTTGATTTATTTTTAAAATTAGTTACACCAAAAGAAGAAAGTAACGCTGTCATTCCTTCGGGGATGGAGCTAATATTAGAGATTTTATCTGTTATTTGGTTTAAAATATTTTCATCTGAAGAAATTGTTAACTTCACTTCATCTATAACATTTGTTTTAGGATTTGTTATAAATATTTTTTTTTCTTCGGTTGATATCCGAGCTATATTTCCATGTAGTCCATTTTTTAAAATTTGAATGAGCTGTTCAAGTAAAGCAACTTGTTTAGTGTGCTTTAAATACCAATCTTTTTTACAAGGAGATTTAAATATATTTTCTTGTTTTGATAATCTGTCAAGCCTTATTGTTTGAAATCTAAGGTCATATTCAAGTAATTTTATAGCATCAGTGTCCCCACATATATAGCAAGAGCTTTCACATAAAAAGCAGCCACTTAAAAAATTGTTTATATAATTACAAGGTGTAACAGAAAGCTCTTGTACACATATTCCTGTATCAGTAATGCTTGCAGGGAGCCCCCCATAAGTTTTTAACTCTTCGTTTGTTATAACTCGGATATCAATATGACTAGCATCGAGATCTAATGTTGAAGTAACTCTATCTGCGTTAGTCTCTACATTATTATGAATATACTCTAGTGTTTGCTTTATGCTTGTTCTGCCAGACCAAGAGGCTATGACACTTAAGGGAATACCTCCTTTTTCGGCATACGTATTTGCAAAGTGACGTAGTGAATGAAGGCGAAGTTTTTCAGTTTTAAAGCCATACTTATTAAATATATTTAAAGCTGGATTTACGTCAGAAAAAGGGTTTACAAAAATTGTTTTTACTTTCTTTAATGAAATTATATTTAATGGGCTACCAGACATTCCTTGTACTGAATTAAAATTATGCTTGTTTGGTGCAATACAAAATAAAGCATGTTCAAGGTCGATATATTTTTCAGACTCAACATAGCACTTTGGGAATGTTGGAATATTTTCTTTCTGTAAACGTATAATTTCTTTTTGAAGAGAGTTTATATCAGTAAGTAGCTGTATATTTAGGCGTTTTTTTAAGTTTTTAGTAAGATTTTCTGTTTGCAGAAGTCTTTGTATTGAGTATTTTGAAGGGGTTGTTGTATCTACCGTTGACAAGTTAATAACTAGATCACTAAGTAATAGTTGACTAATGTTCTTCTCAACAAGTTGGCTACTCTTAGTTTGACCACGCTTTAAATTCCACTTCCATTGACGTTCAGAAACACCTAATAGAATACTATTATGACATT
The DNA here is from genome assembly GCF_014163655.1 of Pseudoalteromonas sp. SR45-1. NCBI lineage: Bacteria > Pseudomonadati > Pseudomonadota > Gammaproteobacteria > Alteromonadales > Pseudoalteromonadaceae > Pseudoalteromonas > Pseudoalteromonas sp. SR45-1. The sequence goes on from NZ_JACJDR010000026.1 coordinate 1,983, forward strand.
TAAGTACTTCAACCTTATATTTTATTGGGTAAAAGCCTAATGCATACGCAACCGTAAAAATGTTTGGAGGTTGAGAGAAGTCTAACTCTTCGATTCTATTCGGATCTACAACAAAACCGTTTAAGAGCTGCTTCCATGATTGTTTGGTATTTTTTAAAAAACGAACGTAATGTCGTTCAGGTTTAAAGTATCCATGAAAAAAATTTATAGCTTTTTTTACATGTGGAGCTAAAGCCTTTAAAACATGGTTTTGATTATCTTGGTACCCTTTACTGCCAGGCCAGTCAAGATAATATATAGGCTCTCCACTTTTAGGTTGAATTGACTTTAGTTTTTGATTTTGTAGTAGAGGGATTTCTGAATTAAGCCGACATGGTGAAGCAAGTCCCAATAAAGCAACAGTTATAGGTATTGCATCTACTATATTAATCATACCTTCTTCGTCGAGTTTTCCGTTCTCATTTACATCTTTAAATACCTCATTGAAAATATAGCCAATAGAAAAAATCATTGATTCTTTGGGTATTTTGAAACCATTCTTATTAGCTCTATCGAATATATCGTCAGCTGATCTAAGTCTATCACTATGATGCGGCCTTAAGTTACCAGAGATCAAATGGTGTCTTTTGCAAAAGTCCCAAAAAATATTAGATTGTTTACAGTCGTTCCAAAACTTAATAGGTAAGTCATTTAGATTTCGATATTTTTCACTTTCTGTTAAAATCTGTGACGCTACAGTAATTCTTAATTGCTTGCTATTATTAACGACCTTTTGCTGTTGTACATCCAGCGCATAAACCTTTAGGAGCAATCCATAATTTTTTGTAAGCAAGTCTGACTCGTAATTTTTTAATTTTCTGAAGTATGAATCATTTTTAGAGCGCCTTTGTCCTTTAACTGCTTTAGTAAATAAGTAACGATGACGAACTCCTGTATCAACATCTAGAATATACCAAACAGGATCGCCCCATGTTGGTTTTGAATTATCTATAGAAGAAATATTTTTAGGTATTTCATTTGAATATGATTGGAGTAAATCTTGAAGTGCGAGGTGGTATTTATTGAGTATATTCATTTGTTCAACTTTGAATTATGAAGTTTCATTTCAATACAAATTGCTATTGTTAGTTTTATATTGGCTATAATCTTATCTAACTTCTCTGTCGAACCAGAGTGGGTGTAATTACTACTAAATGTTTTTATAAATTCACGTTTTGCAATAGCTTGTTCTAAAATTGCATTATGATTAGCGTCTAATAGAGGTCTAAAGTTAGGGCACCCATAACATGGTAATGGTCTTGTTAAGTTAGACTTATGCTCGCATGCATTGCAGTTAGAAGGTTCTTTCTCTACTCCAAATATATCAATTTCATTTTCTACTGTTGTATCTTCATCGGTTATTGATACCTTTGGATTAAAAGCATCTCGCAGTAACTGATTAGCGGCGTAGTTAGTATCAATATACTGCCTCTCTTTTAAACTTAATTGCAAATAAGCTCTTGCGCCAGGTTCAGTTACATTAGTTATTTTACAAATTTCAGAGATAGGATGACCATTTAGAGCTGCATTACAAAGCCAAGTGTGCCTAAGCCTGTTATTTGTTCCAATGACTTTACCTGTGCGCTCAGATAAACCTTTGCCGTAACTTTTCTCTGCGTTTTTAAAAATATCTTCTGATGCATGAAACAATTGCGATCTTTCGTGTAAAATTGAATCAACAAGTTCACTATCAGAGAAATCAGCTGTAAAAATTTTAATATTTGGAATTATTGGGCAATGATTTATTAAAGTTTCATATTGAGCAGTGCTTAATTGGTCTCCACACTCATTAATAGCTAAGCTTAGTCCTTTACAATAAATCTCTCTGTACTTTAATAATAACGCCGAGAATGACTCTGTTAGAGGTATCGACCATTTTTCAGGGAAAAGACGAAAGTTAAAATCTTGATTGCTTTGTTTGATTTTGTAACATCTAACATGAAGTGTTTTAACCCCCGTATTTATTGGCTCACCATTCAAATTTGTATCATTGAATGATATTCCAACAGGTAAAATATCTGACCACTTTAGCATAACTATTTGTCTTGGGCGCCTTGCTAACTGTATGAGCAAACGATAAGCAACCATACTTTTCAGGTTTATGAAATTATTGTTCTTTTCACTTGCTTTAGTGTAGTAATGAAGGTCTTCTGGAGGCTGGTTTGGAATACTTCTGCACTTTATCCTAAGGTTCTCAAGTATAGAGTCATATTCGTAATCTGTTAGTCTACCTTTTGTCGGATGTAAACCATTAAAGCTTTGTTTATAACTATATTTACAAGCTAGCCTATAGTGCTTATCAAGTAACGTGTGATTTAATTTTAATGATGAGTTTAAAAAACCACTTATAGTTTTTTTTGTCGAGCCTTTTAGTACATGCCATATATTCTCAAATTCAGATATGTCAGTACAATCTTTTGGAAAAGCCTGTTTCAAAGAAGCTGTAATCGTAGCGACAGTTGAAGCAGATTTTGTTTCTGCGTAGTAAATCAGAGTATCGAGTAATATAAATTTTAGCTTTGAAGTCCTAGGAAAGGATTGAAGCCATGCAATATTAGTTTTACGTCCTTTACCTAAATGTGCTAACTCCCAAGTATTATTAAATGTTTCAACTTTATTACCTGCTTGCGAAATAAACTTCTCTGGTAATTCAAGAATATGAGCTGGTAGCCTGGGTTCACTTTTTGGTTCCATCTATTTTTTCCTGATGTTCTTTCATTAGCTCAATTGCCGACAGTTGCTCATACTTATCATTATAAACTCGGCCCATCTTCGAGTCAGGTTGCCACCCCATAGCACTTCTTCGCATATCCTCTATGAATTCTGAATTAAGACCTTTATTCATTCCTTTTATGCTTAGTTTCTCATTCCACTTATGCCTTAAAGTGTGTGGATGAATTTTATATCCAAGCTTAGAAGAAACTTTGCACAAAATATAATTAACCATTTCCCTAGTAATCGGAAGCCCTGCCGTTTTATGAGTATTCTTTTCAGATACAAATAGAAAATCATGTTGAGTAGCTTTTTCAAATTTTATTCTTACATGGTGAATATAAAAATGAATTTCTTTCATTAACGTTACACTAATCCCTACGAAATGTGATCTCCCACACTTTTTATCAGGTTTATTTAATCTAGTATCAGTAGGATCATCTGGGCTTGAATAAATCTTGATCTTGTTATAATCACCATAGAATTGGCAATCAGAAATTTTTAACTTACAGACTTCACTTCTTCTGATACCAGTTTGTCTCAATATTGATAGAATTAAATAATTGCGTAACTTACATTTTTTAAAAGGATTATCTTTTGAACTAGGTAAAACTATTTTCTTAAATGAATCATAAATTTCATCAGGTATTACAGTTTCAACTAACTCAACACTTGAAACGCTATTAGTTCCTTGAGTATAGCTTTCTCGTAATTTTAACTTTGAGATAACCCTATTATATGAATCCTTTAAATTGGGCGGTGCTTGTCGATCACCATGATAGTGTTCATGGATATAGACTAAATACTTCCTAAGAGTTCTTATTCTACCTGTTGTTGTTTCTGTCGATACTTTGTTTTTATTAAATGATGATGCTGAAATTGCATTCCTAATATATTTACTTTCACAATAATCAGGTACTGAAAATAGATTTTTTTGTGAAAAAGAATCTTTTTTTAGGCGCATCTCCCCATAGAAATGACTTAATTCATTCGGACTTATATACAAACCGGAACTAACTCTAAGCTCCAGATCAATTTCTTCTGCGTCAAAATAATTAAGTACGGTTTTGAGTTCATACGCTACACGGAGTTTGGTTGAATATGATGTGTTTAAAAATACATCATATAGAAACGCATTTGCTAGAGGTAAAATAGGAATATCATTTAAGCCAATAAAGGCGATAAAGCGCTTAGATCCAACTTTATATTGACTAACATTCATACTTTACAAAACCAATCATTACTATAAGTGGATTAGTAAAATATAGCGTACTTTACAAAAAGGGCAAAAAATAATTTAAATATTAATGAGTGACTTTTAATTTTTTCAGAAAGAATAATAGGTTGGAGGAAACAGATAAGAAATATTAATAATTACAAAAGAGATATTTAATATAATTTGCCACCTGATAAACACACCATTATACGGTCACCTTCTTCAATCATATTGAAGTCCATAACGGCTTGACCAGTTTGGCGACGTAAACGCTTTTGTAGCTTATTTAAGTTAAATTGAGCTTTAGCTTGATCTGAGTGTGACAATTACGCCCCCTAGTAAAACAATACAGCAAAGTTATTTGCTAAAAATAAAGGGGCGTATTATACCCAAACCACCTGAATATGCGAGTTTAGGATGTAATTAAACACGGTATTTTTAGCAAGTAATATCCAGTTTGTTACTTGCTAAATTTTTAATTAATCTAGTTTCTTTGCCATCGGGCTTACGTAACCATCGGGCTTAAGTGCTAGTACATCGCAGTCAAGGCTATCAATTACATGCTCTGCTGTATTACCTACTAAAGCGGCACTTAAGCCTGTACGACCAACGGTACCAATAACAACTAATTCGCTATTTAACCGCTTAGCTACATCAGGGATTACATCCTCTGGTAGGCCTTCTTCAATAAAACATTGCTCTTGGCTTAAATTAAACTCAGCAGCAAGTGCATTGGTTGATTCAATGTGGTGTTTTTTAACTGATTCGTTATAAAGTCCAGGGTTAAACTCAGGAATTTCAATTGCTATATTTATGGGCGTTGCAGGATAAGCATTAACTAAATTAAGTTTTGCGTTGGCAAGTTCACATAAAAATTGTGCGTCTTTAATTACCCGTTTATTAAGTGCTACATGTTCTTCGTTTTCACTAACCGCATTCACAGCAGCTAAAATATTACCGTTTTCTGGCCATGCCATTTCTTTAACAAACAACACCGGGGCAGGGCATTTTCGTACTAAATGCCAGTCGGTAGGGGTGAAAATTACGGATTTAAGTGCACCATGTTGATGTGTGCCTTTAATTACTAAATCGTACTTTTGATCAATTACAGTATCGATTATGGCTTCATAAGGACGGTTATGCCAAACCACTTGGGTGTCAATATCTATATCTTTGTAAGGTGAAACCAAATCTTTAAGCCATAGCTGGCGATCTTTTAGTACGGCATCACGCATTGCTTCGCGTTCATCGCCAGATAGCATCGTTGTCATTTCATAAGAGAAGTCGTAAACCGTCATAAAGGCGGTAATACTTGCGCCAGATTTTTTGGCTAAGTCTATTGAACGTGATAAACCGTGTTGATCGTCTTTGGTAGGGTCAATAACCGCAATAATGCGTTTAATAGTGTTCATATGCTACTCCATTTGCCTAACGGGTGTACAATTAGTGTAACGCAAATATAAAACAGTTAAAGGGGTAGCATATAAATTGTTGTTCTAAATCAAACTATTTAATTTAGCGAGGCTTAACGATTGCTGCCGTTTTAGCTAAGGCATCATTATCTAAAATTGTAATAAATTTACCTTCTACTTTTATTAAGTCGGCTTTTTGAAAACGGCTTAATAAACGGCTAATGGTCTCTACGGTAAGGCCTAAGTAGTTACCTATTTCACCGCGAGTCATGGTAAATCTAAATTCTTTGCGTGAAAAACCACGTTCACCAAAACGCTCTGATAAGTTATAAATAAAACTAGCTAAGCGTTCTTCTGCTGATTTTTTATTGAGTAATAACAGCATTTCTTGATCGTATGTAATTTCGCTGCTCATCAAGCGCATTATTTGTTGACGAAGTTTTGGTAATTTACCAGCAAGTTCGTCAAGGGTATCGAATGGTATTTCGCACACCATTGACGTTTCAAGTGCTTGTGAAAAACTCTGGTGCGCCATTTTACTTATCGCGTCAAAGCCTACTAAGTCACCCGCTAAATGAAACCCGGTTATTTGCTCATCACCTTGCTCTGATAATGTGTACGATTTAAATGACCCAGAGCGTATAGCGTAAATAGCCTGTAAAGGTGCGCCTGATTCAAATAGATAATCGCCTTTATGGAGTGGTTTTTTTCGCTCAATAATTTCGTCTAGCTTATCCATTTCTTGGCCATTGAGAGAAAATGGCAAGCACAATTGACTAATACTGCAGTTATTACAGCTAATAGCACAATTACCTTTAGCGCGACTTTGAGAGAAATCCATAATTTAATCCGTTTAAATTTTTATACACACGACTGCAAAATAACCATAAAAGGTTAATACTGCGAATAGGTTATTGTATCAGCTTGTCAGTTGCAATTATCAATAAGTAGATACCATACCAGATTATAACACTGCCCAATACAATTCGGGTCCAAGGGTGGTTAATAATACTATTTAGTTTTTGTGCGGTAACGCCTAACGTGATCATTGCGGGGAAAGTACCCAAAGCAAAACATAGCATCACTAAAGCACCGTCTAGGGCACTTGGGCTAGTCATCGCCCATGTAAGTGCTGAGTAAACAAGTCCACATGGAAGCCATCCCCACAAAGCACCGTAACCTAGGGCTTTAAATGGTGAGTTAATAGGCATTAAGTATTTATTTAGCTTAACAATGTGTTGCCACACTAAGGTTTTACCAATTTTTTCTAACCATTGCAACGTAGGGCCTAAGCGCATTATATACACGCCGACTAGGAGCATAAAAATAGCTGCAATGAATGAAAGTGCTAAAGAAAAAGATGTGTTTTGCCTAGCAAATTGGCTGCTAATACCAGCAACAAGTGCACCTGCTGCCATGTAGCTCAGTGCACGCCCGGTATTATAGGCAAATGAATAGGTGAATGTTTTGCGTTTATCACTTGCCAGTTGTAATGAGCTTGCAATACCGCCGCACATGGCAATGCAATGACCGCTACCTATTAGCCCCATTAAAAATGCGCTGGTGTAAAGAGGGTCAATCATTACTTTTGTTATGTTGCTCTTTGTCGTCTTCAAACAAAATACTATGACCTTGCTTATTTAAATCAGAAAACTGCTCACTTTTTACGGCCCAAAAGAAAACGCCTATAGCAATAATGACAAACAAAATGGCAATAGGGATCAAAATGTAAATTATGCTCATAACTTTAATAGCCTTAGTGAATTACTAATCACAATAATTGAGCTGGCAGACATGCCAATAACAGCCATCCACGGAGCGACTAAGCCCAGCGCTGCCAATGGTAATATGGAAGCATTATACAATAAAGACAGCGCAAGGTTTTGCTTAATAATTCGTCTGGTTTGTTTTGCCACATTGAGTAAATGATCAATTGAAGCTAAATCGCTATTAAGGAGCACTACATCGGCGCTATTTTTTGATATGTCAGCACCGGTTTCCATTGCAATGGATAAATGCGCGCTGGCAAATACAGGGCTGTCGTTTACGCCATCGCCGACCATTGCTACAACTTCGTTTTGTGACGCCCATTTTTCAACGGCTGTTTGTTTATCTTGTGGCGAACACCCAGATTGCACACTTTCAAGGTTGAGTTGCTTAGCTACTTTTTGCCCAGCATCTGATGCGTCACCGGTTAACATATGACACGTTAAATTTTGCGATTGAAGTGAGCCTATAAGCTTTTGAGCATCGTTTTTTACTTTATCAATAAAGTAAAAACGTGCAACAACCTGCTTATTTATATACAAGCTTGCTTGTGCATTTGATTTTTTGCTATCAAACCAGCCACTTTTACCAATTGCGTAATGATGAGTTGCATCTTGTGCGCTAATTCCCAGACCTGGATGCACTTCAACGTTATTAAGATTGTGGTGAGCAGGAGTAATTTCATCAAATGCGCTGGCTATAGGGTGTTCAGAATAACGCTCTAACATAGCTGCTATATCTAGCACTTGCGCTTTTGTGTATTGCTTATCGAGTATATCTACTTCATCTAGGCTAAATTTACCTTGGGTTAGTGTGCCTGTTTTATCAAAGGCAAATAGCGTAATTTGTGAGAGTGTTTCGAGCACATGCGCTTGTTTTATTAATACGCCTTTACGGGTCAAGGTTGCAACCGCGCATGTAAGTGCGGTTGGTATGGCTAAACTCAGGGCACATGGGCAGGTAGCAACTAAAACCGAAATGGTGATCCAAAATGCGTGTTCAGGGTCAATTTGGTACCAGCCAATAGCTGTAAGTGAAGCAAATATAAGCAGGCACGCTATAAACCATTGCGCAACTTTATCTGTAATTTCAACCAGTTTAGGGCGTTTAGTTAATGCGTTGTGTTGCAAGCGGATAATTTGATTTAAAAGGGTATTTTGGCCAATTTTATTAATTTTTATTTCAATAACGCCGTCGTGGTTAACGCAACCGGCGTAGACATTGTGACCGATAAATTTTGTAACGGGTTGGTGTTCGCCCGTCATCATTGATTCATCAACCGTAGTTTTACCCTTTATAAGCTCGCCGTCGGCAGGAATTGTTTCACCCGCTTTAATGAGTACTACGTCATTAAGTTTTAGTTTTTTGGCTGCAATTATAAGTTCTTCACCACTGTCGTTAATGGTACGGGCTGTTAATGGCAATAATTTTTGTAAGTTGGCAGTAAATTCGCTCGCTTTTAAACGCGCTCTAAATTCAAGGTACTTACCTAATAAAAGTAAAAAGGTGAACATGCACACAGATTCAAAATATACTTCGCCGACTTGCATAAATGTGGCGTAACAACTTGCGCCAAACGCACCAAAAATAGCCAGCGATACGGGTAAATCCATATTGAGCTGTTTTGCTTTTAAGCCATTTATGGCGTTGGTTAAAAAGGGCAGTGCGCTATATAAAATAACCGGAGAGGCAAGTACTAAGCTGATCCATCTAAAATACTGCTCAAAATTGCTGTCCATCCCTGAAAACATGCCAAAGTACATGGCAAACGCAAACATCATAACTTGCATGGTCATTAAGCCTGCAACACCTAAGCGGCGAATATAGGCTTTGGCAGTTTGTTGCTTTTGTTGAGCTTCAATATCTGATTGAAATGGGTAGGCTTTATAACCAATTTTGGCAAGTGCGGTAATAATTTCACTCAATGGGGTGCTGGTTTTATCCCATTGGATCATCGCGCGGTTGGTGGATGTATTTACATCAACCCGTTTTACAGTATTTAAGTTTAAGAGTTGTTTTTCGATAAGCCATGCACACGCTGCGCAGGTTATACCTTCAACACTCAACAATACCTCTGAGATATTGTCGTTAGTAGCTATAAATTCGTCTTGAATGTCTTCGTTGTCATAACTTTTTATAAATGCGAGTTGCTCAGGTACCAGTTGCTCAACCTTGCCTGCGCGAACAGTTCGGTATTTATAATAATCAGTCATACCTTGATCAACAATATTTTGCGCAACTGCTTGGCAGCCAATGCAACACATTGGCTGGGCTATATCGTCAATTATAACGTTTGCGCTAAATCCGTTTGGCACACTTTCAAGGCAATGAAAGCAAGAGTGAGACATAGTGATGATTACTTATAGTTAGGAGTAACTAAAACGGTTTCAGCCGTCGGTAGAACAATGTTTTCTTTTAGTTTCCAGCTGCCATCAATTGGCTCAATAAATACAGAATATGCACCTGGCGTATACTTATCAAGTAATGCAGTAAATTCTTGATTGGCATTAGGTGTAAGTGTGGCCTCAAAGTCATGCGCTTTAATAGTACGGTGGTAAAACGAAAGTTTTAAAACATGTACGTTGCTACTGTCACCTTTTGTAAACTTAAAGCTTACACGCTCGTTGGTAACATTTAATTCGCCATGTAAGTAAAGTGCTTTTGCTTTTTCAAACTTAGTCAGTTCTAAGTTTATTGCTTTGCCTTTTTTGTAGTAGTCGTCAACAACCATATCTGGGCCGTTACCTATTGCCGTAATAAATAAGCTAATACAGCCAATAATGGCAACTAACGGAAAAAAGATTAAAAACCAAGGCCAAAAATTTTTATACCACGGAGTAGGTTGCATAGTGTCTCTAAAATTAGTTTAGGAAGCGTCATTTTATAGGAATTATACGTAAAAGACTAAAAAAAAGCCTCCGACTGGAGGCTTTTTTGATCTGGATTAATCTATTGAATTAAATAAATTAATTTATAAACATTTTATTAACCGCGTGCTTATTTATCTTGCGATAAACTGTAAACGTAGGCTGTTAATAAGTGAATCTTATCTTCACCTAAAATGTCTTTCCAAGCAGGCATTACACCAGCACGGCCGTGGTTAAGCGTTTCTTCAACAGCACGTTGAGAACCACCGTATAACCATATGTTATCAGTCAGGTTAGGCGCGCCAAATGGTAGGTTATGTGCAACCGACCCTTTACCGTCAGCACCGTGACATGCAGCACACATAGCAAACTTAGCTTTACCTGCGGCTGCATCTTTTTGGTTAACAGTACGACCAGAAAGGCTCAACACATGTGCTGTCATTTCTTTAACGCCTTGCTCACCAAGAGCATCGCCCCAAGCTGGCATTGCAGCTATACGACCATTAAGCAGTGTTTCTCTAATTTTGTCTGGTGTACCGCCATATAACCAATCTTTATCAGTTAGGTTAGGGAAGCCTGTTCCACCACGTGCATCAGAGCCGTGACATTGCGCACAGTTTTGTGAGAATAAACGCTGACCAATTTCGATGGCTAATTGACCATCTGTTTGTTCATATTTGTCACCACTTTCAAGAGCAACTTGCTGCGCTGCGTCACCTTCAAACTTAGAATTAACTAAATCTAAAACCGGCACTTGTGCAAGTCGATTAAAAATAGGACCAAAGCGTTCTTCTGCAGCTTCATACTCTTTATCAAGTTTAACAAAACGACCTTCTGCTTTGGCCTCTGCAACTGCTTTTTTAGATTCAGCTAAAGACGTAATACCTTGGTTAGAACTAGTCCATTTACCTAAACCTTCCCAGTTGCCTAAACCTGGGTAAGCTGCAAGGTAATATACTGACCAAATAAAAGTTGCGAAAAACATGTAAGTCCACCATTTTGGTAGTGGATTATTTAGCTCTTCAATGCCGTCAAATTCATGTCCACAGCTTTCACCTTCTTTTACGCCAGCATAGTTTTTTAAGTTCCAAACTAATAGGCCAAAGATGATGCATAAGCATGCAAGGGTTAATACAATAACCCAAATACTCCAAAAGCTAGTCATTTTTCAGACTCCTTTTCCTCGTTAGAGAGTGTGTTGTTATGTTTTTTTTCATCTTCAAAAATGGCATTAGCAGCGCTATCAAAACGATTTTTGCTACGCTTGCTGTATGCCCATACAACAATCACAATAAACAATACTAAAATTACCAGAGTCAAAATGCCTCTGTATGTTCCGTAATCCATAATAATTTACTTCAAGTGGGTACCAAGTTGCTGTAAATACGCGATTAGAGCTTGGATTTCTGTTGCGCCTTCGCCGTTATTCATAGCGTTAACTTTTTCAACATCAGCTTTAAGTTCTTCGTCGCTGCCATAACCTAGGCCCGGGTGTTTAGGGTTTTCTGGGTTAATAGCAAAAGTATCACGGAAAATTTGTAGTTTTTTCAGAGTCAGGCTTGTATCTACCCTATCCTCTGCTAACCAAGGAAAACCTGGCATATTCGACTCAGGAACCACAGCACGTGGGTCAACTAAGTGAGCATAATGCCAATCGTCCGAGTAACGTTTACCAACGCGAGCAAGGTCAGGACCAGTACGTTTTGAACCCCATTGGAAAGGGTGATCCCATACTGATTCGCCTGCTACAGAGTAGTGACCGTAACGCTCAACTTCATCACGAAAAGGGCGGATCATTTGTGAGTGACAGTTATAACAACCTTCACGTACATATATGTCACGGCCTTCCATTTCTAAAGCATTAAGAGGGCGTAGGCCTTCTACTGGTTTAGTTGTGTCGTCTTGGAACATTAGCGGAGTAATTTCAACTAATGCACCAAAGCTGATAGCAAAAACAGTCAGAATAGCCATAAGGCCAACGTTCTTTTCTACTATTTCATGTTTGTTTTGTGAATTTTTATTGCTCATCATCTCACTCCGTTATGCTAATTGTGCTTGCGCGTCTAACTTCAGAGATTCTTTCTCAGCTGAAATTGTACGGAAAACGTTATAAGCCATAACTAACATGCCTGTTACGATGAATACACCGCCTACAAAACGCATAATGTAGAAAGGATGCGACGCTTCTAAAGACTGCACAAAGCTGTACATTAATGTACCGTCAGCATTTACCGCACGCCACATAAGACCTTGCATTACACCAGAGATCCACATTGCAACAATGTATAAAACAACACCTACAGTGTGTAACCAGAAATGGGTATTAACTAATTTAACGCTATACATACGACCTTGCGCAAATAACGCAGGAATTAAGTGGTAAATAGCACCAATTGAAATCATAGCAACCCAACCTAGTGCACCTGAGTGTACGTGGCCGATTGTCCAATCTGTGTAGTGAGATAACGCATTTACAGATTTAATTGCCATCATAGGGCCTTCGAACGTAGACATACCGTAGAAAGACAATGAAACAACTAAGAAGCGTAGTACTGGATCAGTACGCAGTTTATGCCATGCGCCTGATAGGGTCATAATACCGTTAATCATACCACCCCAAGACGGTACGAATAGGATAATAGACATAACCATACCTAAACTTTGCGTCCAATCAGGAAGCGCAGTGTAGTGAAGGTGGTGAGGACCTGCCCAAATATATAATGAAATTAATGCCCAAAAGTGAACTACCGATAAACGGTATGAGTAAACTGGGCGACCTGCTTGTTTTGGTACAAAGTAATACATCATACCCAAGAAACCAGCAGTTAATAGGAAACCTACAGCGTTATGACCGTACCACCACTGAACCATAGCATCTACCGCACCTGCGTAGATTGAGTATGATTTAGTTAACGACACAGGCACTGCCATGCTGTTTACAATGTGTAGTACTGCAACAGTAATAATAAAGCCAGCATAGAACCAGTTAGCAACATAAATGTGCGACACTTTACGCTTGATTAAAGTACCAAAGAATACAATAGCGTAAACAATCCAAACCACAGCGATTAAAATATCGATTGGCCATTCAAGTTCTGCGTATTCTTTTGAGCTAGTAATACCAAGTGGTAATGTAATTACTGCTAATACAATAACTAGCTGCCAGCCCCAAAATGAAAAGGCGGCGAGTTTGTCTGAGAAAAGACGCGTTTGGCAAGTACGTTGTACGACGTAATAAGACGTCGCAAACAGTGCACTAGTACCAAATGCGAAAATTACTGCGTTCGTGTGTAACGGACGTAGTCGAGAGTAAGTTAACCATGGTGTATCAAAGTTAAGTGCTGGCCAAGCTAATTGGGCAGCAATCAGAACCCCAATACTCATGCCAACGATGCCCCAAATCACTGTCATAATAGCGAATTGGCGTACAACCTTATAGTTATACTCAGTTTGTGATGCTACTGTTTGGCTCATTTTCTGGCTTCCGCTGCAATAAATGCGTTTAGAAATGAATTACCCACTATTAAAAGTGGGGCCTACTATTTTTCTCAAGCGTGTTACCTAAAACTTTCAATACATGAAAACTTCAGAAAAAAAACTTGAGAAACCCTTATTTTTTGCGGGTGAAATGATAAATTTTTTGGCCTAAAAAAGATAGGTCAATTACATAAAATTATGACATCAATCAAACTTTGTGAGCTTGTTGTTTATTTTTTGATACAGTTTGTGCCTAATTTGGTCTAATAGTAACACTCGCACTTGTTATTTACAGTCACGATTATTAGTATTTGCTTTTCTTTAGTGCGAAATTGTTATGCTTATATATAGGTTAAGTTTATTCACTGTGGTGTTTTTTTTATTAACAGCGTGTGATTTTTCTAAAAATACAGATGAAAAATTTCTTAAAAATGACCAGTGCGAAGCCAATTTGCCTTGTACTTTTTCAAATGATGTTAAAGTATGGTTAAGCGAGAAAACCCTTTCCCCCGAAACCCCATTTACTATCTTTAGTGACTTACCTGCAAACGTTACAATTGAAGATGCCAAGCTTAAAGGCATCACTATGTACATGGGTTACATTCCCCAAAAATTTAAAAAACATAATGATCTTTGGCAAAGTAATACTATGGTTGGTATTTGTTCAGAGCAAAATATGCTTTGGAATTTAGAACTAACCGTTAAAGATAATGCCACCTCTGTAATACAAACACTCAATTACTCTTTTTACGTTACGTATTAAAGTTGCGACTACAAACTCTTGTATACAGCTTACATTTTTGATGTGAGTTCGTTTTCTTATACATACGATTATTTGAGTGACAAGATCAATAAAATTGCCTTTTTAAGTTTTAATACTGACAAAACTTCAATAGTGAATAAGTGCTCTCAAAAAGTTCAACTTTAATTACGACTGAATAAAAAAATCTAATCAAAAAACCTTCCAAAGAGACTAAATAAGACTATTTAAGCATCAAGTATGCATAAATATGGTTATTAATTAACATTTAGTTTTGCGGTTTTAATAATGTGCTGTGATTAAGTTGTTAATTTGTCTGTTTTTGGTACGTAGCTCAGGTAATTACATTTGATTACAAAGTGAATCACTTTGGTTTCAGGTGTGTTTCTAATGTTTCCTTGTCTTTTCAAGTCATTGTTTTCAAAGTGTATTTATTAATTAACACTGAAACATAATGTAACCTATGTACCTACTATGGTTATTCCATTTTATTTCTTGATATAAATTGAGCTGCCGTTAAGTTTTCGTTCAGTTAAAAACGCCTAAGTTGCCCACCTGACTCACTATTCTAATAAAAAGTGAGCATTACCAATAAAGGTAAATTTCCAACAAGTAGGGTTCTTTCATGAAAAAATCAACTCTTGGTTTAGCTGTAATCGCAGCATTTCCAATGTTCTCAAGTGTGCAAGTTCTTGCTGCTGAAGACTCAGCACAAGCAATCGAAAAAATTCAAGTAACGGGTTCTCGCATTAAGCGCGCAGATATGGAAACCGCTAGCCCAGTTACTATTATCGGTGCTGACGATATTGCTGCTTCAGGCGCAGTATCAGTAGATTCTGTACTACAAAAAATGACCGCTACAGGCGGCGCAATGACAAACCCAGGTATCAATAATGGTTCTGGTGGTAATGCATCAATTGATTTACGTGGTTTAGGTTCACAACGTACTTTAGTACTTGTAAACGGCCGCCGTATGATCAACTCAGGTACAGGCGCAGCTTCTACAGTTGATTTAAATACTATCCCAGTATCTATGATCAAGCATATTGAAGTACTTAAAGATGGCGCATCTGCTGTTTATGGTACTGATGCTGTTGCGGGTGTTGTAAATATTATCTTAAAAGATAACTTTGAAGGCCTAGACCTTAATGTTAAATCAGCAATCACTACTGAAGGTGACGCAGATGAAACGTCTTTTGATATTACAATGGGTGGTAACTTCGGTCGTGGTAACGTTGTAATCGGTTTGCAGTACACAGACCGTGGCGATGCTTCTCAGGCTGATCGTAGCTTTTCTGATTGTCCATTAACTGAAGATGGCGATGGCAGTGCTCCGTACTGTTCTGGTTCTTCTTATACTCCTAATGGCCATGTTTGGTCAGGTGATGAATCTTTACAAGGTCAAGCTGATAATGGTTGGCACGACTTTGGTACTAGTGATGCTTACAACTATTCGCAATCTAGCTACTTATACACGCCAATGCGTCGTTTAAACCTTACAGGTATTGGTAGTTTTGATTTAACTGATGACACGCGTTTATACTCTGAATTTACATACTCAAAACGTTGGTCAGAGCAGCAATTAGCACCTCAACCAGTATGGTTCGACTTTGACTACGCTGAGTGGATGGGTGATTCTTTAATCGACCAAAATATTAATTACGGTGATGAAGTTTCTTACGGCCGTCGTATGGTTGACACTGGTACACGTGATTCATCTCAAGTAGTTGATACAGTTCGTTCTGTTATCGGTGCTGCAGGTTATTTAGATAACGGTTTAGAGTGGGATACATCAGTAATTTTTGGTCGTAATGACTCAGTAGATCGCTTAAGCAACCTTCACAATATGGGTTCAATTCAAAGCGAAATTGAAGCTGGTAACTTTAACCCACTTTCACAAGCTTCATGGTCAAGCAGTAGCTTTAGTGATTATGTTTACACTGAGCAAAACTCAGGCGGCAGTCAATTATTTATGATTACAGCTGCGCTTTCTGGTGAGTTAATGGAAGTACCTGCGGGCTTTGTAGGTTTTGCTGCAGGTCTTGAACGCCGTGAAGAAAAAGCGTGGTACACACCAGATTCGATCACTTCACAAGGTCTTGCAAATGATCCACGCGTTGATGCAACAAGCGGTCGTTTTGATGTAAACGAAGCATACCTTGAGCTGGCTATTCCTTTAGTTGCAGATGCTTATCTTGCACAAAATGTAGAATTAAGCGCTGCGATCCGTGCTTTTGATTACAGCACATTTGGTTCTGATGAAACGTGGAAACTTGGTTTAACTTGGCGTGTAAACGACGAATTAATGCTTCGTGGTGTTCGTTCTACAGCTTTCCGTGCTCCTACAGTTGCTGAGCTATACTCAGGTGACTCTCCATCTTATGAGCAAGTTAGCTTCACCGGTGCACAAGATCAGGCTGAAGTAACCGTTGGTGGTAATGACCAATTAACACCTGAATTAGCTGATACAGTTACCGTTGGTGTAGTTTACGAACCAGAATGGTTTGAAGGTTTCTCAATGACGTTAGATTACTACGACATTGAAATCGAAAACGCTATTGCTACAGTAAACAACCAATACATTGTTGATTCATGTCTTGCAACAGATGGCTCTTTAGCGAATCAATCAACAGCACTTTGTAGTTCAGCAAATATCGATTTTAACCAAAGCACAGGTCGTATCGCGTTTAATAACCAACTACAAAACGTAGGTTATGAGCAAACAAAAGGTTATGACTTAAACTTAAATTACAAATTTGATTTAGCTGGCCTTGCTTGGAATACGTCATTAGATGTTACTTACCTTGACGAGTACACTGTTGATGTTATTGAATCAAGCATTGATTACGCTGGTTTAATTACTTCTGGTATAGGTGGTTATGCTGACGTAAAAGCAAACTTTGAGCTAGATGTTAAAGGTGATGCTTGGTCTGCTAACTACAAAGCACGTTACATTGCAGGAATGGATAGCTACAGCTGTTTAGGTAAAGAATCTACATGTTATGCACCAACAACACCATCTGTTGTTTACCATGATGTGAGCGGTTCTTACTTTATCAGTGACATGGTTTCGTTAACTGCAGGTGTAAATAACTTATTCGATAAGCAACCACCATACTACTCAGGTAACAACGATTCTAATACTGACCCGTACACATATGATGTACTTGGCCGTCGTGTATTTGCTGGTGTAAACGTTAAATTTTAACTAGCACATTAATCTTATTAAGGCTCAGTATTTACTGAGCCTTTTTTATTGAACAAAATAAAGGAGACAAGTACACTAAAACGATATTTTAGAAGGAGAACTGATTGTTAAAACAAGATGAAAACTTATCTTTTGTCATTGAACCAGAACTAACTCCTCGTTCTGAACAGCGCATAGATCTGTATTTTTCTATCCCTAATGAAATGGGGATCAATCCGCAAACACTTAGCGAAGAATCTTACTTTAATAACCACTTTAAATCACACCTAGCGTATAACGCTAACAATATACACTTGCCTTTAGTGCGAAGCCGTTTTGTTAGTAAAAACAAAGGTGAGCAACAAGATTACCGGCAAAACCTTAATTTATTTTGTTACCAAGTACGTTTAGCCCTTGATGCCGATATAAAAGACGCGTTAAAAATTGATGAAGCCGAAGACTTTTATAAACGTGCTAACGAGGTATATGAGCAAAGCGAAGGGCTTTTAAAAAAGCTGCGTCGCTACACACCAGATGACGAAAAACTACTGCCATTTTTTACCAATGCTGATAACTATTTAAGTTGGCATGTTGAGCAATCTTTTTTAAAGCTTTTAGATGAAGGCCCACGTAGTAGCGATTATGCAAAAGAGCGTAACGATTTACTGCAGTTTTGTAAAAGCGAAAATACGTATCGAGCAGAGAAAAGCTACAACTCTGAAACAACCATGCAAGACGCAAATCGAATAACAAATAAAATGCGCTTGTTACAACGCTTAATTGAGCACGGCGTAATATTACAGCGTCAAACGCGGTTTCTTAACAGCTACCTTAAGCGATTAGTTAAAGGCACTGTTACAGCCGTTATCATGGCATTTGTGATGGTTGTAATACTCAATGCTCGCTCAACGTTTACGGAAGTCACCGCGACGCTTATTTTAATTTTAGGGGTTATTTACGGGCTACGTGAAATATTTAAAGAAGATATTACACGTATGATTTGGCGAGCCATTGTACAAGGGCGACCTAAGTGGCGATTTAGTTTTAAAAATAGTATTACCAAAGACAAAGTAGCGAGTCAGTTAATTTGGCTTGAATACATGCGCTTTAAAAAAATACCTAAAGAAGTGAAATCTATTTTTTCAAAACGTCGTCAACAAAATAAACAAGCTGCGCAGTGGTTACACTTTGCAAGTGAGACACGTGTTAGTGCGAAAGAATTTTTGCCCGGCTACGATACACTACAGCACACGCTACAATTTAATCTTGCACCATTTGCACGTTATTTAAAACGTGGTGAAGGGAAGCTATATCATTTAGACAGTAATAAAATTTCTAAGCAGGCTGTAGAAAGGCGTTATCAATTAAACATGGTACTTGTGCTAACTGAGGAAGATAAAATACTTTATCAACGCTATAAAATAACGTTAAATCGCAGTAAAATCGTTAATATTGAGCTTATCTACTCCAAAAAATGAGTTTAATTAATTTTAAAAGGGGCTGATACAATCAGCCCCTAATATTTGGTCACTTTATTTATTAGCTAAGCCATGTTTGCTATATAAAGTTACTTTGTCTGATACTAGCGTGATCTCGATATTTTTTGCTTCATCGCCCCATACACAGTTAGTATGTAGTGTTTTTTCAACACAGTTATCAGCACTGCCTAAAATAGTTTCAACTTCAGTCTTATCCATGCCTACTTTAATTTTTTCATAATTTTCAAGACTTACCTTAGAACAAGCCGCAAGGCTTAATGTAGCTGCGATGATAAGGAGTTTTTTCATTGTTATATCCTACTTAATATTAATGTTTGAATTTTCTGATCTGGACAATCATGCCCATTCGTGGATGGTCAAAGTAATGTACTTCACCACTAATTACACGTCTAAACTGAGAGAAACGGGCTGACTCTATATCGCCGTTTTCTAGCTTTTGGCTAATATCAAAATTAGCTGTAATGTATAAATAATGTCGTAAATGTATTTTAAATAAACCGTCTAGTTCCCACTCTGCTTTTGATTGATCTGGGTCGTTAAATAGTGCCGGTTGTGAATTTAATAAACTTACAAAATCAGGGTTTGAATAGCTAGGTGTTACATTGGGTTCATTTTTAAGATGCTTACCCGCCATTAAATGCATGCTTGGGGCGCGTGACTTGCTTGCACCTTCAAAGCGCCAGCCAGTATGTAGAATAGGTGTTAAGCCTTTGCGGTCCAGTTGCCTATATTGCGCTTTAAATTGCAGCTGTTGCGGCGCTAATAAATAGGTTTGCTGCATATCATCTTTAGCGGGTGCTAAAGGCGTTACAGGTAGCTCATCGTAGCTTTGTAGGTAGTCAATACTGTTGTCACATACACCTGATTGCGGGTTTGAATTAACTAATGAATCAGTAAAAGTGCGTTTTTGAAAACGCTCATCGCCATCTATGCAGGCCTGCATTGCTTGTTCAGTGTAAAGAGGGGTCAGTAAGTCTAGCGTATTTTTATCTTCGATAGCTTTGTGCTTAAGGCTAAAGTCTTCTTGTAAATACGGGGCAGGGCGCTGTTTAAATACAAGCACCTCAACCTCAAACCAGCGTTCTGCAAATGCAGTGCTGCTAAATAAGCAGCATAAAACAATAAGCGATTTTTTTAGCAACATTAATGGCTAACCTTTTTTTCGAAATCTGCAATCATTGCAGTGACCATTTTTAAGCGTTCGCGGGCATTTGCCTCACTAATTGCAAAGCGCAGTTTATTTGCGCCATCCATTTTGTACACCTTAGGTGCACTTTGTATCAAGCCAATGATGAAGCTAGGGTTAACCTTGGTATCTTGGCTAAACTCAAAGTAACCACCTTTTGGGTTTGCCTCAATTTTAGTTATACCTAAACTACTAGCTTTCATTTTTAATAATTGTAGGCTAAATAGGTTTTTAGCAGCATCAGGTAGTAAACCAAAGCGGTCTATTAGTTCCACCTGTAGTTCATCCATATCATCAAGGTTAGCACAACTTGCAATTCGCTTATACATACCCAAGCGTGCATTAACATCGTGTATGTAGTCATCAGGTAGTAATGCAGCCAGCTTTAAATCTACTTCGGTTTGTTTTTGAAGTAGGTTTTCAAGCGTTGGCTCTGTACCCTCGCGCAGCGCATTTACGGCTTGTTCGAGCATTTCCATATATAAACTAAAGCCGATGGTTTGCATTTGGCCTGATTGATCATCGCCAAGTAGCTCACCCGCACCACGAATTTCTAAATCGTGTGTAGCGAGGGCAAAACCTGCACCTAAGTCCTCTAATGATTCAATTGCTTGTAAGCGTTTACTCGCATCTTTAGAAAGGGCTTTAGGGTCACCTGTTAGTAAGTAGGCATACGCTTGATGGTGGCTTCGACCAACTCGTCCACGTAATTGGTGTAACTGGGCAAGGCCGAGTTTGTCTGCTCTGTCCATGATAATGGTATTAGCCGTAGGCACATCAATACCGGTTTCGATAATCGTGGTACATACCAGCACGTTGTATTTTTGATGGTAAAAGTCAGTCATTATTTGCTCAAGCTCTTGCTCGCGCATTTGGCCATGGGCTGTAGTCACACTGGCTTCAGGTACCCATTCACTAATTTCTTGTGCAACACGCTCAATAGTTTCTACGTTGTTATGTAAAAAGTAAACTTGGCCACCGCGTTTAATTTCTCGCAGTACTGCTTCGCGTATAAGTTCTACATCGCGTTGGCGTACAAAGGTTTTTACCGCTAAACGTTTAGCCGGTGGCGTTGCGATTATCGATAAATCGCGCATGCCGCTCATGGCCATGTTGAGTGTACGAGGTATTGGCGTTGCAGTCAGTGTGAGTATGTCTACATCGGCGCGCAGTGCTTTAATTTTCTCTTTTTGGCGAACACCAAAGCGATGCTCTTCATCAACAATTAACAAGCCTAAATCGTTAAATTTAATGTCTTGTTGAATAAGTTTATGTGTGCCAATAACTATATCGAGCTTACCATTGGCCATTTTTTCAAGTGTGTCTTTTTGCTCTTTAGTGGAGTTAAAGCGCGAAAGCACACCTACTTCAATAGGAAAATCAGCAAAACGGTCTTTAAAGTTTTCATAGTGTTGTTGAGCGAGCAAGGTGGTGGGCACTAAAATAGCTACCTGCTTATCATCGTTAACTGCTACAAAAGCAGCGCGCATGGCCACTTCTGTTTTACCAAAGCCTACGTCACCACACACTAAACGATCCATCGCTTGTTTTGATTGCATATCACCTAATACGGCTTCTATGGCGTTGCGCTGATCGTCAGTTTCTTCAAACGGAAAGCTATCGCTAAATTGGCGATATGCAGGGGCGTCTAGGGTAAATTTATTACCAGGTTTTGCTTGGCGCTGAGCATAAATGTCGAGTAATTCTGCGGCTACATCGCGAACTTTTTCAGCCGCACGTTTTTTTGCTTTTTCCCACGCATCTGAGCCAAGCTTATGCAGCGGGGCGCTGGCTTCTTCACCGCCAGAGTAACGACTAAGCATATGCAATGCAGATACTGGCACGTACAATTTAGCTTCACTTGCGTAAGTAATTGTTACAAATTCAGTAACTACACCTGCAGCATCAATTGTTTGCAACCCCTGATAACGGCCAACACCGTGATCAAGATGCACAACAGGTTGACCTTCTTTAAGCTCGGCTAAATTACGAATTAGCGCATCTTGGCTGGCTTCGTACTTGTGCTTGCGGCGTCTGCGCTGAGATACTTTTATGCCAAGCAGTTCTTGCTCGGTAATAATAGAAAGGCTTGGTTTAGTGCCAAGTACTACACTTTGCTCGAGCGGACTTACTATTAAGCCTACGTCACTTGCACTTTTTATAAATTGTTCGAGTGTTTCAAATTCTTTAAATTTTAAACCGCTTGGTTTTAAAATGCTCAGCAATGATTCGCGACGACCGTCCGATTCAACACTGAGTAATATGCGGCCTTTTTTCTTTTTTTGCTCTGCTACATAATTTATAAACGCGCCATAAGGTTCATGCTGTTTATGATCAATTCGAATGGCTGGCAGCTCGCTAACGCTTAAGTTTTTATTACCTGCTTTAGTGCCAAGCTTTGCAAGGGATAATCTAATACGTGCAAAATTGCCTAAATTAGAAAACAGCTCTTCAATTGGCTGATAAAGCGCATTGGGTTCTAGTAATGGACGAAGTGGGTCAACTCTGCGGTTTTCATAGCGTACATTTACATCGTGCCAAAAGTTATCTGCCGCGTGCTCTAAATCACCCAGCTGCATAACGGTTGTTGTATCTGGCAGGTAGTCAAAAATAGTCGCGAGCTTTTCAAAAAACAACGGCATGTAGTATTCAATACCTGCAGGCCAGTTACCTTTGCTTACTTGCATGTATACTGAATCTTGCTGCGAGCTTGCGCCAAATTTTTCACGGTAGCTTATTCTAAAGCGTTCAATATCAGCGTCGTTAGTAGGAAATTCATGCGCTGGAAGTAGCTCAATTTTATCTACTTTTTCATCAGAGCGCTGTGTTTCTACATCAAATAAGCGAATGGTATCGAGTTCGTTATCAAAAAAGTCGAGTCTAAATGGGTGCGGGCTACCCATTGGGTATAAGTCAACGATAGAGCCGCGTATAGCGTATTCGCCGTGCTCCATTACTTGTTGAACATTTAAATAACCGGCTTGCTCTAAATTGTCACGAAAGTTATGAGTGTCTAGTTTGTCGCCTACTTTAAAGTTTATTGTTGAACCGTAAATAAATGAGGCCGGGGCTGTGCGCAACATTAAAGTAGATACAGGCACAATTAACACACTTTGTTGTTCTTTTTTTAAGGTGTTTAAAGTGGCCAAACGGGCTGAAATAATATCTTGATGGGGAGAAAAATGATCGTATGGCAGAGTTTCCCAATCAGGAAATACCATGACTGGGTTATCGGGTAATAAATATTCTAATTCTGTTTCAAGGCGCAGTGCACTTGGTGTATCAGGCGTAACAATTAAGACTAAGTTATCTTGTTGTTTAACGCCTTCAGCAATAGCAATACTTAAACCACTTCCGCTTAGCTGGCCCCATTGAATTTTATCTTTATGAGATTTTACCCAAGGCAAGGCTGCCCATTGCTCAAACGCCATTTATTACTCCATTTATAGTTGGCTCTTAGCAAGTAAGAGCCATCTTGAGTTAAGGTTACTTAGTCTCGGTATATTTTTGTTAGGTCTTTATAGTGATCAATTCGTCTATCACGTAAGAAAGGCCAAATACGTCTTACGTTTTCTGAGCGTTTTTGATCAATTTCTACTACTAAAATTTGCTCATCAGTATTATTAGCCTCTGCTAATAGTTCACCTTGTGGGCCTGCAATAAACGAATTGCCCCAAAACGAAATACCATCGCTTTGCGCACTAGGGTCACTTTCATGGCCAACGCGGTTACAGCTAATTACCGGCACGCCATTGGCAACAGCATGGGCACGCTGGCTAATAACCCACGCATCTTTTTGACGAGTTTGCTCAGCAATGTCGTCGTTAGGATCCCAACCGATAGCGGTTGGGTAAATTAATACCTCAGCGCCAGCCATTGCCATCAAACGTGCAGCTTCAGGAAACCATTGATCCCAACATACTAGCACGCCTAATTTACCCACCGAGGTTTGAATAGGCTCAAAACCGATATCACCTGGGGTAAAGTAAAATTTTTCGTAAAAACCTGGATCATCAGGAATATGCATTTTGCGGTATTTACCTGCAATACTGCCGTCTTGCTCTAATACAACTGCAGTATTGTGATAAAGGCCCGTAGCGCGTTTTTCAAATAAAGACGCGACAATAACAATGCTTAGCTCTTTAGCAAGCTCACCTAAGGCATTACTGCTAGGGCCTGGAATGGTCTCGGCTAAATCAAATACGTCAACATTTTCGGTTTGGCAAAAATAGAGGCTTCGGTGTAGCTCTTGGAGTACAACCAGTTTTGCACCTTTTTGAGCGGCTTCACGAATGGCACTTATTGATTTTGCCATATTGTCCTTTGCGTTATCGGTATTGCTTTGTTGCACTAACGCAACGGTTAATTTTGCAGGGCTTGTCATTGTGCTGCTCCAGCTAAAAATCCACGAGGTAATTGCATTGTAATACAGTGCAGGCTGCCAAATTGTTCAATAATTGGTTGGCAATTTACGCCAATAATAGTGTGTTGTGGGTATGCTTTTTGAACTTGTGCAAGAGCACGTTCATCATTGGCATCATTATACGTTGGCACAAGCACAGCATTATTAATAATTAAGTAGTTAGCGTAGGTAGCCGGTAAGCGTGTTTGCTCATCGTCATAAGCGGCTTTTGGCCACGGTAACTCAATTAAGTTATATGGGGTGTTATCGGCAGTTTTAAAGGTTTTTAGTTGTTTTTCCATCGCATCAAGTGCGCTAAAATGCTCATCAGTTTTATCGTCACACTGCACATATACAAGGGTATTATTTGGTGCAAAACGCACTAAAGTATCAATGTGGCTGTCGGTATCATCGCCCGCTAAATAGCCATGTTCAACCCATAAAAAACTCGTCGCGCCTAAGTGCTCTTTCAAAAGTGCTTCAATATCATTTGGGTTTAAATCAGGGTTACGGTTTTTATTAAGCAAACACTCACTGGTTGTTAGCAACACACCGTGCTCGTTTATTTCAATACCGCCACCTTCAAGTACCATATCGAGCGCTTGATATTGGTTGTTTGTGCTACTTAGCTCTTTTACCAAAGTACGATTAATTTGATTGTCTAATGTGCTTTCAAACTTATTGCCCCAACCATTAAAAGTAAAATCATATACTTTTAATTGTTCTGTTGAATCAATAGCGGCGCAAGTAAGCGGACCATGATCGCGCGCCCAGGTATCGTTAGTAGGCGTTACTACAAAATGAACACGATTAAGAGAGACGTTAGCACTATTTAGTAATGCTGTAATATGCACTTTTAAGGCACTGTTATGCGCCACAATAACAAGCTGTTGCTGCGTTGTTATGTGTTTAGCAAGTTCAATATATACAGGTTCTACACGCGCTAAGTTGTCGGCCCAATCGGTGTCTTTGTGAGGCCATGTAAGCATAACAGCGTCTTGCTCGGCCCATTCTGGTAAAAGTCTAAAGTTCATGAATTTTATATACTAATTAAGATGGCGCTAGTTTAGCATTTTACATAAAGATGTCAGCTAATTATCACTGTTTAGGTCGCCTTGGTTTTGATCAAGTTCTTGACGTTTTTTAAGTTGGCGGGTTTGAGCATGTAAACTCGCTCTAACAATAAGTTCTTGGTCAGTGGTTCTAATTGCGGTAAAGAGCATAGTGTATTGGTAGTGTTCGCTATCTTGTTTTTCTACTGCCACAACTTCGGTGTAACAATAAACCGCAGAGGCCTCGTGGTGCAAAAACAGTTTGGTTCTAAATGCTTGGCCAATTGAGTGTACTTCGGGTGATGTAAAACGAATACCGCCACCGCCGTAGCTATCACATTGTATTGCGTTATCTTGGGCTTGTTCTGAGGCCAAAATATGGCTCATTATTAAATCTATTTTACGTGACTGCGCTTGTAAAAATGTAGCTAGCTCTTGTGCTATATCGCCTAAGTTACGCAGTGGGCGTAACGAGCTTTGCTCAAGCTCACTTACTTCATTTGCTAATCTAAATAGTGGGGGAATGTCGTCTTCAAGCTCAAGCTGCGATTTAGGAACTTGTCCGGTTGATACGGGGAATAAATTTACTCTTATACTTTCATTAATTTGAAAGTACTGCTCAAACTCACCTAATCTTTCACTATTCATTATGTTCTCCACCACGTATTTATTTAATAGTAGCGTTGTGAGTACTAAATTGCTAGCAGATAAAATAGCGCATAGCGGTCTAAATGCTTTGTTTACATTCGATTTTTAACATACTAATTATGAAAATAAATACACTAAGACATATTTAGGGTTAGTTATAAAAAAGCGGCCAATGTCATCCTAACATTGGCCGCTTGGGTATTGATTCATCAGCGTGTACTTATTTAAGTAGAGCGGCTAATTCATGTAAATCTTTCACAACGTGATCTGGTTTTTTAGCTAATGGGTAAAGTGCTTTACCTGGGCGTGCTATAAAAGTGGTTTGTAAGCCAGCTTCTTTTGCACCAGCAACATCCCAACCATGGGCTGCAACCATCATTGCTTCATTTGGTGCTACGTTTAGCTTTTTAAGTACCCACTCATACGCACGTAAGTCTGGTTTGTAAATTTTAATATCTTCAATGCTGTAACGCGCATCAAAGTAAGACATTAAACCAGCGCTTTCAAACTGTGCCTTTACACCTTTGTTAGAAGAATTTGTAAGGCTTACTAACTTATAGCCCTGTGCTTTGAGTTTTGCCAGTCCTTCTTTAACATCGCTGTGTGGAGGAAGCGTTAAAAGAGGCGTAACAATAGCTGTTTTAGCTTGTTCACTTGTAATATCAATGTTGTTGTTTTGAGCAACCATAAGAAGTGACGCCACACCGATTTGCCCAAAGTCGTGATAACTACCGCTTACTGTATCTACTAATGAATGATGCAGCATAGTTGAAAACCACAGTGGTAACAAATCTTCACGCCCGCCTAGTGCTTTACCAATAGAGGTACGCATTGACGCTAAATCAAGTAGGGTTTCGTTTACATCAAAAATAAGCACTTTAGGTTTTGCTTGTTCTTTTGGTTCATCAGCGACTGCATAACCAGATACAAGGCTTGTGCCCACAAGTAGTGAAAGAGTAAGTGTTTTTAACGATTTTAAAATAGACATTAATTATTCTCCGATTCAAGTGCTGTCATAACATCAATAGGTTCTGCGCGTAGGGTGTAATCTTCGCTTAAAAATGCGTATGTAATAGCACCTTCTTGGTTTATCACATAGGTGGCCGGTAGCGGTAATTTAAAGCTTTTATCGCCGTAGTAGTGTTCAAAATCAATACCAAATTGTGTATATAACGCTTGAATACGCTCATCAAGTGTAAACAATAAACCAAATTGCTCAGCTACTTTATTGCTCACATCGCAAAGCACGTCAAATTCAAGGTCGTTTTTTTGTGCAGTTGAGAGAGTTTCATCAGGTAGTTGTGGTGATATTGCGATTAACTGAGCACTTTGAGTTTTAAATTGTGGTAAGTAGTCGTTAAGTGCTTTTAGTTCTAAATTACAATATGGACACCAGCCACCACGATAAAAGCTAATAATTACCGGGCCTTTTTTTAGTAAATCTGCAAGCTCAATGTTTTCGCCGTTATGGTTGGCTAAGCTAAAGTTTTCTACTTTTTGACCAATTTGCAATGCATTGTCTTTAATATGCTGTGCAATTAGCTCTTCGTTTGTAGTGTTCATTAGTGCCAAAACGTCAGCTGGCAATTTGGCATCCTTTTGTACGTTATAGGCATCTATTTGCGCTTTTAAACTCATGATTGAACCTCAATAATTAGACTATTTGCAATTATAGTGTTTTATATATTTAAATAAACATTGCAATACTGAAAGCTTCATTCGAAAATATTAAACATTGAAAAGTGCACAATGGCATCTTTATGTATAATTTAAGCGACCTAGAAACATTTATAGCTGTAGTTGAAAATAAGGGCGTGCTTGCTGCTGCCCGCGAGCAGCGTTTATCGCCTGCAACGGTGAGCCATCGCTTAAGTAAACTAGAGCGTGAGCTTGCTACAGTACTTGTTTTTAGAGATAGCAGGCGAGTACGGTTATCTCCCGCAGGTGAAATATTTTATACGCGTGTGGGGGCTATAATAGAAGCTCTACACGATGCTGAACATAGTATTGGCGCGCGTAGCTCATCGGTGAGTGGTTTACTACGCGTGACCATGCCGCCTTGGGTTTTTTCAAAATACGTAATGCCTAAACTCAATGAGTTTGAGCAAGCTTACCCTGAACTAAAGCTTGATTTTTTAATAACGGATCATTTTGTAAATGTAGTTGATGACGCGCAAGATGTTGCAATTAGGGTGGGAAAGTTAAATGACTCAGGATTACTTTCTCGTAAAATCGTAAACAATAGTCGCATACTTTGTGCAGCCCCTAGCTATATAGAAAAGTACGGCATGCCTGAAAATTTAACGCAATTGAGTGAGCATTATTGGGTTTGCCTGCCGTGGCAACGCCAGTTAAAGCTTTATGACGAACACAAAAAAATACATACCTTTAATGCTAAAACCCGTTTTACTATTTCAAACTCCGATAATATGACACAAGCTGCTATTGCAGGTCATGGTATTGCTATTAAATCAAAAATAGCGATTAATGAAGATCTTAAAAACGGTATTTTGGTTGAAGTTATGCCAGGGGTAATGGCACAAGATGATGCACCGGTTTGGTTTTTACGTCCGCAAAATAGTTTAACAACCCGCAAAACCGATGTATTTTATGATTTTATGAAATCACTATTTTTGAGCTGCGAATAAGCGTTTAAATGAGCGTTTTACTCCAATTAAAAACAAATAACCAGTAAGCTCTGCAAGCAAGGCAACAATTATGGCTGCAACAATGGCGGCTATAATAGAGTCTTTTTTCAAAATGATTTGACCTTCAAAGCGTTGCCATACTTGTTGCTTTATATCGCTCATGCCACTGATCATAGTAAATATATACGGAGATTTCTCAAACCTATTTACGGCTATCTGTAAATCTTGCTGTCGCTCGTAAAGAGTACTGATATTACTTGCCCCTATGTTCACAATTTCATCATCAATATTTTGATAGTGTTTTATTAGCTTAGTTAAATCATTATTGAAATACTTAGCTGCATCGCTTTTAAAAGGCGCAACGGCATTATTAGCTTCAATTAACTGGGCTGATAATGCTTGGCCAAAGTCACTTACAAATGCAGGTATTTGCAATCCAAGTAGTAAACCGAATGCAAAGAAACTAAGTCGTATATAATCTAAAAGTTTACTCATTTATATTCCTATGCATTTAAATAACCCAGAATTAACATTTGAGCTTGTTTTTATGTCAAAAACTCGTAATCTATTGGGGCGTGTTAAGCTTTGTGGATTGAAATTTGTTCAATCTAGGTGCGATTTAATCGCGGCGCGGGGTTTTAACCTAGCGGGCTAAGTCAAAACCGAGCAACAAAGAGTTAATCGTCCCTAGATCGAGCTCAAAGGGCAGCGCATGTTTGGCATTTATGCTGCGTTATCACTTATTTATGGGGAGTAACCACACTACATAGGCTCTGCCTTGCCTAAATACCAAACGTACTGCTGCAAATTCAACCACGAAAGGCCAACACGCCCTAATAAAAAAAATAACAACAGGTGGATGTTAAGGATGACGAAAAAAGTAAAGTTCACGTCAACATTTGTTGATATTTCTAAACAGCTCAAACGTTTTGTATCGCGCATTGTTCAACCCGACGATGTAGAAGATATTGTGCAAGAAACTTTTGTAAAAAGCTATGAAGCTGATTTAAAACAAGACATCCAGTTTACCCGCAGTTATATGCTAAAAACAGCA
The DNA here is from genome assembly GCF_014163655.1 of Pseudoalteromonas sp. SR45-1. Lineage (NCBI taxonomy): Bacteria > Pseudomonadati > Pseudomonadota > Gammaproteobacteria > Alteromonadales > Pseudoalteromonadaceae > Pseudoalteromonas > Pseudoalteromonas sp. SR45-1. The sequence continues at coordinate 31,909 of NZ_JACJDR010000026.1, forward strand.
AAACATCTAGCACTCAACCATATAGCTAAGTGGGACAATAAATTTAATGATTCGTTAGAAAACGATAACGAATTGCCCGTATTACTCAAATCAATGAAGCTCGAAGACGAATACACATCTAAAGAGCGTTTTTTACTTTTTTGTAGAGCTACTGAGCAACTAAGCTCATCGATTCGTAAATGCTTTATATTAAAAAAAGTTTACGGTATGAGCCAAAAAGAGATAGCAGACCAAATGCAGTTAAGCCAAAGCACTGTTGAAAAACACATTGCCAAAGGATTGTTACAAACCATGTTATACATGCGTGAACATGAGCAAAGCCCTCAAACGAACCTTAAAGCTCAAGCACATCCTATATCAGTTAAGAGGGTCGCAGAATGAGTAATGTTCATCAATTTAATTCAAAAGATTTAATCTTAGAAAAGTCATGTGATTGGATAAGCGCGATTGATCGTGGTTTAACTGATGATGAAAAAGAGCAATTTAAATTATGGATGATGCAAAGCACTGCACATCAAGACTCTATATACGAGCTTGCTCAGCTTTGGGATGAGCTTTCAGTATTAAACGAATTAAGTCATTTATTTCCTCAGCGCAACAATACTAAAACATCAAAAAACAAGTGGATGTTTTCTTACTCAATTGCAGCGAGTTTGTTTGCAGCGTTAATGGTATGCAGCTACTTATTAATTAACTTAGAAAATGGCTACAACCAAGAGCTTGCTAAAGTTAATTACACTAAAATTTACAAAACAAAAGTAGGCGAGCAAGCAACGTATGTATTGCCAGACGGCACCATAGTGCAGCTTAATACTAATAGCTTACTAGAAGTTGCTTATAGTAAAGGCCGCAGGCAGTTATTACTTAGTCGTGGAGAAGGGCGCTTTAATGTAGCAAAAGATGCCACGCGTCCGTTTAGTGTTATGGCTGGTGATAAAAGTTTTACCGCGTTAGGCACGGTATTTAATGTACAACGCAATACTTCATCAGATTTAGAACTGGTGGTTACTGAAGGCAAAGTGATGATCACTGATCCAAGTGTAGCGGTTGATGCAAATGACTTTAAAGATTATCAACTTGCAGATAATAGCACGAAAAAAATTCGTCAAATTAATGCCAATATTGTTACCTCAGGCGAAAAAGCAGTTATTGAGCAAAGTGTTACAAAACCAATTACGCAGCTTTCAATGAACGACGTACAACGCGATTTGGCATGGCAAAACGGGATGCTTATTTTTAATGGAGAAGAGCTAAGCGATGCTTTAAATGAAGTAAGCCGCTATACAGCCACACGTTTTGAGCTTTCATCAGCTGAGCTTGCCAGTATTAAAGTGGCTGGAGTATTTAAAGCCGGTGACGTTGAAGGTTTACTAGAAAGTTTACAAACTAACTTTTCGATTGATCATGAGCGTTTAGGTGAGCATGTAGTAACGCTAAAACACCATACAGAATCATAAGTAGACGTTATGCAAATCAAACTAATGTTAGGTAAAGTTACATCAATAAAGATTGAACGTAAAAAAAACATTAAAAAAAAGAAACAAACCCATAGAGGATTTTTGTTTGTCAGCTGTTTATATAAGTTGCGCAGTAACCAAACGCATTTATTGAGTGGATTTAGTGTGCTTGCACCGGCTATTTTTAGTTTAAGTGTACAAGCAGCAACACAAACCACTGGGCAAATGGTGCAATTTGATATAAAAGCGCAGCGAGCAGACAAAGCCTTAATTGAATATGCTAAACAAACAGAGCAAACCGTGGTGTTTTCTTATGAGTTGGCAAAGCAGTATGACGCAAATTCAGTTTATGGATTTTACACTCAGCTAGATGCTCTAGAGGCATTATTAGGTGGGACTGAGCTCGATGCGGTTGTTGATCAAAATGGTTTACTGAGTATAAAACTCAAACAAATCAACAGGAATGATAACAACATGATGAAGCTTTCAGCGGTCAGTGCAGCAGTATTACCAGCTTTACTTGCAGTAAATTCGCAAGGTGTAAACGCAGCAGAAGAAGTCGCTCAAGAAAAAATTGAAAAAATTGCTATTGTCGGTAGCCGTGTAGCAGGACGTTCAGTTGAAGATTTACCCGTTCCAGTAGATATCCTAAGTGCAGAAGCGCTTGAAAATACGGGCCAAACAGAAGTTGGTCGTATGCTACAGTCTATCGCCCCTTCATTTAACTTTTCAAGCTCTGCAATTAGTGACGGTACTGATGCTTTAAGACCTGCGACACTTCGCGGTTTAGGTCCCGATCAAACATTGGTGTTAATTAACGGCAAACGTCGTCATCAAGCAAGTATTATTCATATTAATGGCTCTGTTGGGCGTGGTACCGCAGGTACTGACATGAATGCAATTCCAGCTTCTGCAATTAAACGCATTGAAGTATTACGTGATGGCGCTGCTGCTCAGTATGGTTCTGATGCCATTGCTGGTGTTATTAATATTGTGCTCAAAGATGGTAGCGAAGGTGGCAAAGCGGCTATTAACTACGGTCAATATTCTGAAGGCGATGGCGAAACCATTAACCTTGATTTTAATAAAGGCTTTGCGCTAGGTGATGACGGTTATTTAAATACAACTATCAATTACCGTGACCGTGCACCGACTAACCGTGCCGGTTTACATGGCTCTTGTCAGTTTTATGGTTGTACAGAACTAAGTGACGGCACTTTACTTGCTGGTGATCCGCGTGAGCTGACAGCCGATCGTGATACCTTTAGAATTGGTGATGCTGACTCTCAGCAGTTTGGTTTAACAATTAATACCGGTTACGAGTTAGGTGATGGCGAGCTTTACGGCTTTATTACTTACTCAACACGTGAAAATGAGTCGGCTGCATTTTTCCGTCATAATGCAAATGCAGGTGGTAACCCAGTACTACAAGATAACGATGCGACGATTCCGCTAGGTTTCTTACCAAAAATCAACACAACTATCGATGATATCTCGTACAACTTTGGTTATAAAACTGAATTTGATAACGATGCAAGCCTTGATTTATCTTACACCTATGGCGAGAACAGTATTGATTACACTACAAGTGACACTATCAATGCCTCATACGCTAACTTTTTACGTTATGACCAAGGTTTAAGTGCAGCTGATATTCGTACAACTATTCCACGTGAAGCGTACGCTTACGGCATGGAATTATCATTGCAAACAATCAATATTGATTTTACACAAAACTTTGATGATTATTCGTTAGCAATGGGTGCTGAAATACGTACTGATGAATACCGTATTTTAGAAGGTAATGAATATGCGTACCGCGATTACGACACATTAAATGGTGTAAGTATTTACAGCGGTTTAAGTGGCGGTGTTGGCTCTGAAGATGCATCGGGTGGTTCACAAGGTTTTGGTGGTTCATCACCTGCGTCTTCAGTGGATGAGTCACGTGATGTAATTTCATTTTACGTAGATGCAGAATCTTATGTAATTGAAGATGTGATTTTATCTGGTGCACTTCGCTACGATAACTACAAAGGTTTTGGCGATACAGTAAACTTTAAACTTGCTGGTAACTGGTCTATTACCGACGATATTTCATTACGTGGTGCATTAAGCTCAGGATTTAGAGCGCCTTCAATGCAGCAGCTTTACTTTAATAACGTAAGCACACAATTTGTTGTTGATACTAATGGGAATTTAGTTGCAGAAGAAGTTGGTACATTTAGAAATGATTCAACACTTGCGCAAAGTTTAGGTATTCCAAAACTTAAAGAAGAAAAATCACAAAACCGTAGTTTAGGTATTGTGTATAACGTTACCGATAATATTAATGTAACCGTTGATTACTACTCGATTGATATTGACGACCGTATTGTAATTAGTGATCGCTTAGGTAAAGGGTTATCTACAAGCCTTGATGCAGCACTAAATAGTGCAGGTGCTGGCGTAGGGCAGTTTTTCTTAAATGGTGCTGATACAGAAACACGTGGTGTTGATTTTGTAGCAACGTGGAACACTGAAGGTTTAGGCGGCACGCTTGATTTTACACTTGCAGCTAACTTTACCAAAACAGATGTTGTATCGTTGTTCTCTCCTGCTGGCTCAAGCCTTGAGACAGTAAAAGTAGAAGATATATTCTCAGCTGAAGACATCTCTATTATAGAAGAGTGGCAACCAGAGGACCGTATTAACTTAAGTGCGCTTTATCAACGTGATGATTGGACTGTTAACCTCTCACTTAATCGTTTTGGTGAATACACAGTAGAAGATGGTGGGCGTCAAACGTATGGCGCAGAAATTTTAACTGACGTTAAAGTTAACTACTTCGTTACTGAAGACTTATCAGTAAATATTGGTGCAAATAACTTGTTCGATGTTTACCCAGATAAAAATGAAATAGGTAACTCTCGCTCAGGTACTATTGTAGATGCTAATGGTAATACCGTAATTAGCAGCTCAGGTGTGTTTGACTACTCACGTCGTTCGGCTCCGTTTGGTTTTAACGGTGCTTACTACTACGTAGGTGCAGAATACCGTTTTTAATTAATAACCTCCCTTTTGTTATTTAACTCAAAGGGCCGTAAGGCCCTTTTTTTGGTTTTAGCTTGGGCTGATTTTATTTAGAAATCAAACTTATTGGATAATCATCGTATTGCTTAATATTATTCATGACATTCATTAAAGTATTATGTGTACTGTTTTCGTCTGCGGTTATAAGTACCGAACTTATTTCATATTCAGCCGCGAACATAGCTAAATTAGTCGCAACTTGCTCTAAATCAATTAACCTCTCAGAAAAATATACTCCGTTACTTTCATCAATTTTAAATAAAGCATTTTTAACAGGCTTATCTATTTGAGGGCTGTCGAGTGGTCGGTTTAATTCAATAGCCACAGGTTTTACAAAAGATGTAGTTACAATAAAGAAAATTAGTAATATGAACACTATGTCTAACATCGGGGTCATATCTACATCAGCATTATTTTGTAGTTTGGTTAGTTTTTTCATATTGGACCTTATTTTTAATTAAATGCTGCGGCGCCACAGCAAGGTTTTAGGTACCTATTAACAAAATTAGCACAGCAAAAATAAAGCGTGGTTAAATAAATATTCTAATAACATTAAATATTTGTACTAATTATGTATTTAAATTGTGGCGAAATAAGGTGGTGTTTATACCGATCTGCTTAAAAATGGGTCTATTTAGCATCGTTATAATGTAATTCAATTTGTTAAATTGCTTAAAAAACTATGTAGGTTGGTATTAGAGGTAATAAAAAACCCAGCTCGAGGCTGGGTTCTAGTTATGCGCTATGTAAGCTTAATGCTTTTGCATACGGCTCATTTCTGCATGGCAGCTTTGCATTGTTAATAATGTTTTAGCCAGTGCAGCTTCGCAGTCAGCTGGTTGCGGTTTATCCATTGCTGCTTTAATTTCTTCAAGGGTTTTATCTTCTACCTCTTCAAGCTCTTTTACATACGTGCTGTCGTTGTGTGAGGTGAAAGTAGTCAATAGAGCTGTGTACGCACGTCGTGCTTCAACTGCGAAAGATGAGCCATCTTCGCGTTCGCCTTTTTCATTAATTGCATATGGCTGCAAGCGCTCAACACTCACTTTTCGGGCATCTATCATACGCTGAAAAAGTGCACCAATAGCAGGGTCTTCAACTTTTTCCTGTGCTTTTTGATAAAAATCGATGCCGCTGTTCATAACTTGAATGATGTCAGTAATATGATTTACTTCTGATCCTTGATGGGTGTTCATAATGACCTCTTTAATTAAATGAATGTATAGTTCAATTAAATAAAAGCAATGTATGTTCCACGTTTTAATAGTTATGTAGTTATTTGATTTTATTGGTTTAATTTTGTTTCAGTAGGATGCTAAGTTAACAGGCAAAAAATTAACCTAGCAATTTTTACATTATATTGTGTAATAAAGTTATTTTAGCTCTTCAGCTACTTCAGCTACTTTTTGACGTAACCAAATGTGACTCGCATCGCGATGTAACAGTGGACTCCAAATCATATCAAGCTCAAAAGGAGGAATTGGAAATGGTGGCTCTAAAATTTTAAGCCCCGGATCATCTAAATATATATTTGCGGCTTTTGAAGGAAGGGTCGCAATCAAATTTTTCTCTTTAGCTAAATGAATAGCTACATGGTAGTTACGCGTAAAAGTGGCAATATTACGATGCTTACCAAAGTGAGCAAGTGCTTCGTCAACCCAGCCAAGTTTTTGCACATCTTTAGGGTCCATGCCTACACCTACACCAAAACCTGTTTTGCTTACCCATATATGGCGCGCTTTTAAATAGCTGTCGAGACTAAAGTTTTCAATTATAGGATTATCGGCTTTTACTAAGCAGCAAAAACTATCTTTCCAAATACGTTTATGATGAAAAGACTGAGGTAAGTTTTCAAAACGGTTGATTGCCATATCTACTTTACCGTTTTCTACATCATGAAAGGTGACATCACTTGGTGTGAGTATATCTAAAGTAGTATCGGGGGCTTCTTCGTGCAATTTACTTAAAAGCTTTGGTGCTAATGTACTTGCAGCGTAATCACTGGCCATTATTCTAAACACACGCTTACTTTGGCTTGCCTCAAATTCTCGATTAGGAGCTAGAGTTTCTTCAAGGGTCATTAAAATGCCACGAATAACGGGTTGTAACTCCAAAGCACGCTCGGTAGGCACCATACCATCGCTGGTACGAACTAAAATAGGGTCGTTAAATAAGTTACGAAGACGTTTAAGGCCATTACTCATTGCAGGTTGCGTTATACTCAATTGATTAGCAGCGCGTGTTACGTTGCATTCTCGAAGCAATGTATCGAGGTAAACGAGTAAATTTAAATCTATTTTACTTATATTCATTGTGTGTGTCCTTTAGCGCTTACCAGTGGTGAATAAAGCGCTGTGCTGTCGGGTATGGGTAAATATGACTTACCTGACCATTTTTTATATTTTGTTGTGCCTGCTTCCAAAAGCTAACATCTATAAGCTCTGGGTGAGTGCTGAGTAAAAACTTTTTATACATAGGGTTTGGCATTACAAATGTACAAAGTTGCTCAGGAAATACGTCCTGTGGTGCAACAGAGTAACTTTGTTCATCCATTAAATAGTCGTCATAGCTCTTTGCTTTTGGTAATGCTCTAAAGTTCATATCGGTTAGATATTGAACTTCATCGTAATCGTAAAAAATAATACGTTTGTGCTTACTTACACCAAAGTTTTTTAAGAGCATATCACCAGGGAATATATTAACAGCAATCATTTCTTTTAGGGCTTGCCCATATTCTTCAATCGCGTCGGCGACACTTTCTTCATCAGCATTTTCTAAAAACAAGTTAAGAGGTGTCATGCGCCGTTCAATATACAAATGCTTGATGATCAACCAATCGCCCTCAATTATCATTGATGAGCCAATTGTTTTATGTAATTGCGCAAGTAAATTACTATCAAAACGCGCTAAAGGAAATACGACGTTAGAATACTCTATGGTATCGGCCATTCTGCCAACGCGATCATGGTTTTTTACCAGTTGATAGCGTTTTAATACGGTATCACGGCCAAAGGGTTTACTCTCACCAAATTTGTCTTTTATTACTTTAAAAACATAGCCAAATGAGGGGAGGGTAAATACCATCATCACCATACCGGGAGTCCCCGGTGCAATTGTAAACTCATCACTAGAGTGAGATAAGTGATTTAAAAACTCTCGGTAAAACTCAGTTTTCCCCTGTTTATGAAAACCCACTGCATTATAGAGCTCAGCAAGTGTTTTGTTTGGCATAAGTTGATTTAAAAACCGAACAAGTGCTGAAGGTGCGTGTGTCTCTACCATAAAATAAGCGCGGGCAAAGCCAAAAATAACACGCATTTGAGATGACTTAGTTAAAAGTGCATCTAAATATAATCCGTTATCTTCATCGTGTAATACAGCGATTATAAAGGGCTGAACCCCACTTTTTGAAACAACACGACCAACAATATAGGCTGCTTTATTACGATAAAAAGGCGTGTGTAAGATATCAAAGCGCATTTGCCAAGGTTGGTGATGTGTATCGGGGGCTTGTTTATAAAAAGCTTTAACAAGGAGGCGGATATCACGCTCTAAATTTACAAATGGGGCTTTAAAATCAAAATGATTAATAATGCGTTTTATTGTTGGTTTGAGGCCATCAACTACAGGAAAGTAAGTTCTATATTCTGCTTCTACAGGCACTGAAGGAGCATCTTTTAAGGTTGCTTCTACAAATATAAAGTCATTATGAAAATAGCGCCTATGGTACAGCCGGCAAAATACAGAGTTATAAAAAGTTTCGGCGAGCTCTGCTTGGGGATGAAAACATAAAAAATGCTGGTATATCTTTTTAACTTCAAGCCATAGGCTTTCATCGAGTTGTTCGGTTGGGGTTTCTTTTTTTAGCGCTTGCGTGGTTTCGTTAACACGATCATCATAATAGCTGATACGCAAACGGCTGATATCATTAATTGCTTGCCAATCTTTTTTTGCAAAGGCAAGAGGGGCTTTGGCTGTTGTTTTTTGAAATAACTGATAGTGCCTTTTAAAACCCGTTAAAATTAATTCAGCAATATGGCGAGGTTGCATTTGCACTCCTTAAAAGTCCCTAGAGTTTATACTCTATTGTGTTAAGGGTATGTTATTTTAAGTTTAAAACCAAGATAAATGTTACTTACTAACTAAGAGTAACTTATTGGAATTGAGCTATCTTTTTTTCGAGAATTTTAATTTGTTTAGTCACAGCCGATACGTTTTTCTTATATGTTTTATTAATTATTTTTAGTTTTTTAGTAATGTCTTTAGTAATACGCTTTTTATCATCAATGGCTAAGATATGATTTAACCGCTCTTGTTGTTTGTATTCAGCACGCTCTTTATTACGATCAAGTATTGTTAGTTTATGGTTATTACTGCGAAGCTCTGCCTGTAAGCCAGATAGAAGCCTTTCACGCTCAAGTTCGTTTAGTTGTTTAGTGTAGTCAACCTTAGGACCAGAATACTGATTACCCGTTGTGTTAACTTTATAAGTCGTTGCTTCGTCGTCACAGGGGAGTTGAGAAAAGACAGTGCCTTTTTCTGTTACACATTTGTAGTAAGTGGTATCGCTAAAGCTAAAAAAACTGATAAGTAAAAAGCTAGAATGGAGAATATAACGAGAAGTTTTAAACATACATGTCATCCTTGGTTTTTATATCTAACAACAATATAAAACTATAACCTAGCTTGGTGGTATATCAAGCTAGGTTAGGATAACTGTTATTGGGTAAAGGTTTTGAGCTTTTTAATACTCTGTACTAAAAATGGTATATCTAAACCTTGTTCAATAGAAAAACCTTCAGCGGCGGAAATGTTTTTAAAGTTACCATCTGAATCTATTAAGGTAATCCTATCTTTTTTATAGGCTATAACAACACCCTGAGAGTAGTTCACGCCCATATCGTCTTTTTTCTTGTATAGATTAACGCCTAGCATTGTTTGCTTGGCAATAGCTTTGCAATTTAAATATTGCCCAACGCTTGTTGCAATTAAATCGCTAGGTTGAATTAGCCCATCTACCTTAGAAATACGTTTGTCAGAGCTGTATAAAGTTGAGGTGGTTACTACTTCTTGCTTGTTATTGGCAAGACTAAAAGCAAAAACCTGTGTTTCATCATCTCGAACAGTAGGGGTATCACTCGCTTTAATTACTCGAATAGCACTAGAGCTATGTGCTTGATCATTAATAAAGCTTAGTTCTTCAATGCCAGTTACTTCAATGCTACGGCGCTGACTTTGCCAAACTGGGAGTGTCTGCTCGGTTAAAATTGCTGCTTTATAAAAAGCGGGTAAACCATACACTAAGCTAAATAACGTATCGTCATGATTTGTTGGCTGTAAAAACTGCTCTGTTTTGTGCATGTTTTTATTCTCGTCAACAAACTTTTCGAGTTGTTGTTGAGTTTCAAATACAAATATATCTACATTGGCTTGTGTGTAGTCCTCGCATTTTTCAAGCTGGCTTGGCATTTGATAACTAATATTTTGGTTATTAATTTTTACGTTGTGTGCTTGCTCGTAGCTTTCTATATCTAGCAGATCATTTTTAGCTAACAAGCTTTTAGCAGTAGTAGGGTATGAAAGTGGCAAAACATTATCTTGTTTTGTTACGTCAAAGTTTAAATTGGCGTCAGCCCAAATATGAATACTGTGGCTAAGCGAAAAACACACGATTAAAAAAGAAATTGCGTAACGTGCAAATTTATATTGCTTTAAACGCTCAAGGTGGTGCCATGTGTAATTACTAACAAGTAGCTGAAAGCCTAAAATAACAACAACAATACCACTGGCTAAAATGGTTGTTAAAGCAGGAGAGCTTGTTAAACGATGCCACAACAATGAAATGATCTCAGGTAAGGCAGATATACTTAGGTGATAACCTAAATTAACATACACATAAGCATCAAGAGTAAGCAATGATGCGCCTACAGTGGCTATTACAGCGGCCATGCCACGAATGTGTCGTGGGTAGGGGAATATTAAACTAAGCGGAAATACCGTCAGCACAAACGCTAAAAAGGCTATAAAACTAGTGTGGCTTAGCCAAGTAACTAGCATATAGGTAATGCCTAAAAAGCTTGTAGGTGGCGAGTCTGCAAATAAATAGCTTAAGCTAATAAGTAGGGCTAAGCCGATATTGGCAAAGGTAAACCAATGCCCCCAACTTAGCAGCTGACTCGCTTTTGATGAAAATTGATTGTGCTGCGATAAATTCATAAATTTTATTTAACCGACTGCGCGAGCGCTTTTGCAAAGTTCTCGGTTACAGCTTGTCTTTTCCCTGTTGGTACATGCTCTTTTAAGATATGCGTGATAGAATTTCCTAAACACATAAGACTTAAATCAACCGGCGCATTGTGTTTAGTTAGCACATCAATAAGCTGATCGACGATTTGTTCTACTTCTTCATTAGAGTATTTTGATAAGATTGGCATTAGTTGGTTCAATAAAATAGTTATATTCTCGTATTTTAACACTAGAGGCGTGAAAAACAAAGATGACAACAGACGTTAAAAAATTAGTCGTTCACTATGTAGACAAAAAAGACGACGATACGCAAATTCACCTTCGAAATGATGAGATGGTAATTAACGATAAAGTAGCCGTTTTTATCGAACAATTACATCATGCATACAATGGTAAACCTGGTAAAGGTTATTGTGCTTTCAGTGGTGACAAAAACAGTGTTGTAGCATCTGCAATGCAAAGTTACCGTAATGATGAGTTAGGCTTTTGGCATATGACCGAGCAAGCCTCAACGGTTTTAAAAGAAGAGCTTGATAAGTATGCATTTAGTGAAACAGGCTATTTAGTATTTTGTCATTACCAGTACGTTGCAACTGATTACATGCTAATTGCGATGATTAACATCAAAGAGCATTATTCTATGACCTCAGAGCTTGATTTAGCCGCTTCTCGTCATTTAGACATATCACGCATGCAACTTGCTGCTCGTATCGATTTAACAGCGTGGGATACACAAGCTGACGACAACCGTTATATTTCATTTATCAAAGGGCGAGCTGGACGTAAAGTTGCTGACTTTTTCTTAGACTTTTTAGGTTGTGAAGAGGGTATTGATTCAAAACAGCAAAGCCAAGTAATGCTTAGCGCAGTAGAGGATTATTTATCTGAGCAACAATTTGATAAATCAGAAAAAGACGATTTACGTAAACAAGTTTTTGACTACTGTAATGACTGTGTGACAACTGGTGAAGATGCCAGCGTAAGCGAGCTATCTGCAACGCTTACAAAAGGCGATGACAGCCCGTTTGATAGTTTTTGTAAAGAACAAAGCTATGACTTAGAAGAAACTTTCCCTGTTGATAAGAAAACCGTAACCAGCATGGTTAAGTTCTCAGGTCTTGGTGGTGGTGTGAGTGTAAGCTTTGAACGTAAACACTTAGGTGAGCGCGTAACTTACAACGAGGCAACTGACACGCTTGTAATTAAAGGTATTCCGCCAAACTTAAAAGATCAGTTACAACGTTTTATGGAAAGTGAAAGCGAGTAAATTTCACAAGTAAAAAGCAGATTTAAGAGCGCGGTATTTATATCGCGCTTTTTTGTATCGGTATATAAATTCGTTGCATCGGAAAAAAAACCTTAAAGATTTATTTCACATAGAGAAGTGAAAGAGGAGTAAATGAGAAACACAAGCTAATCTTATTCACGGTGTTAAATTTCGGCTGTAGGCGTAAAGCTTGCTTACGCGAGAAGCAACGCTTCTGTTTATTTAATTTCTTTGCTAACAAAACCACTAAAAGATCTATTGCACAAAGAGAAGTGAAAGAGGAGTAAATGAGAAAACACAAGTCATGCTTTATTGACAGGCTTAGCCTTATTACTACCTCTAAAAGCGCAGCGTCTCTTAACCTCTTTGTGAAAAAATTACTTTTTACGGGCTTTGTGCCCGTCACGCCAACAAGTTGTGCGTCTACAGGTTAATCTTATTCACGGTGTTAAATTTCGGCTGAAGTCGTGAAGCTTACTTACACGAGAAGCACCGCTTCTGTTTATTTAATTTCTTTGCTAACAAAACCACTTAAAGATTAATTTCACATAGAGAAGTGAAAGAGGAATAAATGAGAAAACACAAGCGATGGTTTACTAGCGGGGCTTTTTCAAGTTAGCTAGGCTTAGCCTTATTACTACCTCTAAAAGCGCAGCGTCTCTTAACCTCTTTGTGAATAAATCGCTTATTGTGGGCTTTGTGCCCGTCACGCCAACAAGTTGTGCGTCTACAGGTTAATTTTATTCACGGTGTTAAATTTCGGCTGTAGTCGTGAAGCTTGCTTACGCGAGAAGCAACGCTTCTGTTTATTTAATTTCTTTGCTAATAAAACCACTTAAAGATTTATTTCACAAAGAGAAGTGAAAGAGGAGTAAATGAGAAAACACAAGTCATGCTTTATTGACAGGCTTAGCCTTTTTACTACCTCTAAAAGCGCAGCGTCTCTTTACCTCTTTGTGAATAAATCGCTTATTGTGGGCGTGAAGAAACTTTAATAATTATTCAAATCATATAAACAAAAAAGCCCCGCTATTTATTAAATAGCGGGGCTTTTAAATGAATGTTAGTTATTAATCAACACTCATTGTTTTAGTCATTGCAGAGCTTGCACGACCAGCAGGTTTGATTGAACCTGCACGTAAACCACTGTCTGGAACTAGTTCACGTTTATCGTGAGCCATTGCTACAGACGTATGTTTCACTTCGCTATCAGCTACAGGAGTAGGTTGTGCCATTGGCGCACTTGCTGACCCTTGAGTAACCGCTGTTTTAACATGCGGTGCTGATTTTTCAGTTTTCACTTTTGCTTCAACTTTAGCTGGCTCTTCAGTGGCTACTCGTGTTTCAACTTTAGCTGGCTCTTCTGTTGCTACTGGCGTTTCAACTTTAGCAGGTTCTTCAGTTACTACTGGCGTTTCAGCTTTAGCAGGCTCTTCAGTGGCTACTGGTGTTTCAGCTTTAGCAGGCTCTTTAGTTGCTACTGGTGTTTCAACTTTAGCAGGCTCTTCAGTGGCTACTGGTGTT
>NZ_JACJDR010000027.1:0-42027 GCF_014163655.1 Pseudoalteromonas sp. SR45-1
TTGCTTAGCTTTAGCACGCTCTTTTTGCTCAATGGCACGTGCTTTTTTAGCTTCTGCCTCGGCTTGCGCTTTTTCTTTCTCTTTAGCTTTACGCTCTTGCTCTAGCTTTTTAATATTACGTGCTTCTGATTCACGTTGCTTGCGTGCATTGGCCGCTCTGCGTTCTAAATCACGGATACGTTTATCTTCAGCACTTTTTTTATCTTTTTCTTTCTTTTGAAGTTCAGCAATTTTTTGCTCAACTTGTTTTTGATCAACTGTAACGGCTGATACCGCTTTATCTGGCGTAGGTATAGCCGAATTAAGCGTTACTTCCATTACTTTAGGTGTTGGCGGATGAATATTTGCAGAAGCATACAAAAATCCACCAATCCCTAAATGAAGTACTATTGATTTTACTACTGAACTATTCATACAGCTACTTCCCCTCAAAGGATTCAGTCATTAATCCTACTGATGGTACGCCTGCATTTTTCAAAAAATCCATTAGTAATAATACTTCTTGATACGACACCTTACCCGAGCCTTTAATCATTACCGGCACGTCAGGGTTTTTCATTAGCTGTAATTTTATAACCGCAGCCACATCAAGTGCTTCCATAGGCTCTTCTGGATCAGTACCTACACTCACGTAATATTTACCTTGTGCATCTATTGAGGCAATAATAGGCGGAGTATCTTTAGTATCAACTAAATCAGACTCTTCCATTTTAGGTAAATCAACTTTTACACCATGCGTAATAAGCGGTGCTGTAGCCATAAATATTATAAGTAGTACCAACATTACATCAATGTAAGGTACTACATTAATCTCTGCGACCGGACGGCGCTTTTTACGCTGATACATTCGCTTGTGCCTCTATTTGTGTAGCTGCTTGACGGTGTAAAATATTAGCAAACTCTTCCATAAAGTTAATATAGTGAGACTCAAGCTTTTCAACACTGTTTGAAAAACGGTTATAAGCAATAACAGCAGGGATCGCCGCAAATAAACCCATAGCAGTCGCAATAAGTGCCTCTGCAATACCTGGTGCTACCATTTGTAATGTAGCTTGCTTAACTTCACCTAGTGCAATAAAGGCATTCATTATACCCCACACTGTACCGAACAAACCGATGTACGGACTTATAGAACCTACTGTTGCTAAAAACGATAGACTAGATTCCATTTTCTCAATTTCACGAGAAAGCGCAACACGCATAGAGCGGTGCGTTCCTTCCATAACAATACTCGCACTTTGAAATGTATTCTTTTTATGACGAGCAAACTCTTTAAAGCCCGAAGTAAACAAAGCTTCAATGCCTTGAGACTGACCGCTGCGTGACGATATCTCGTTATATAATTTGCTTAAATCAATACCCGACCAAAACTTTTGCTCAAATTTCTTAGCATTTATTAGCGCATCCGATATTGCTTTTTTACGTTGAAATATAATTGTCCACGACATTACAGACATGGCAACTAGCCCTAACATTACTAATTGAACAAGCAAACTTGCTTCTAAAATTAGATCTAAAAAATTAAGCCCTGATCCCACGTTAAACTCCTAAATAATTTCAAAATACGGCAAATTGGTTAATTTGTGTAAATATGACCGTTTACACGGCCAAAAGTTGCATCTAGTGTATCTAGTCCATTTCAAGCTGACAACGGTATTGCTATGAATAGGCAACAAAAAACGTTAAAAAACAGCTTTAGTTGGCATTTCCCTTTGCCTCAGTATTTTATTTAAACTTTTAAACAAACTCGCTAACTATAAATATGCGTAAATATATACATGAAACGTCATAAAATGCGCCGTTTATTCAAAATAAGAGCATAAACACTCAAAACCTATAAGCCTCACCTGCACGTAATAGTAAAACTAATACCGAGCTATAACGAAATAAATTACTTAAGTTATAAATTTCATAAACTTATAAATTTAACGATTAATTAACGCACAAGATTCAAACAACAATAAAATTCACTAAATTAGTTTTTCTAATCTGAAAATACAAATTTTCTAGTTTGAACAAAAAAGTAAACTTACGTATTATTCTCCCATACCGAGCTAGCGCACTGAATGAGATAGTTTCATTAAGCCAAGTTCTTAGTAATAGGATATTTTATCGTATTACATTGTTTTACTCTTTCTGGATAAAACCAAATTTAGTAAAACGTAGTTCCCCTGGATTACTTCCTTCAACTTGTTGTTTGCCCGCATTTTTTGCGGGCTTTTTTTTGCCTGCAATTTAGCGCGCTACATATTTTATTTATAAACTAATAATTGCCCTACCTAATTTACAATAAGTAATTCGCTTACTAGTTTGAATGGTACGCAGGATAGCCTCGCGAGTCTTAACGCCCTGTGAATTAACAGTTAACTATAAAGCGTATTTGTATTTTGAAATAACATTTGCAACAGTGTGTTGAGGTTTTGGGTATAATAATTTGAAACAAAGGGATACTGAAACAATTACCTGCTGCGCAATAAACCACAGCAAGTAAAGTATATAGGCTAGTCTTTTTTAGGAAGTAAACCAAAGTGATGGTATGCACTGTCAGACACTATGCGCCCACGTGGTGTACGTTGAATAAATCCTTGCTGGATTAAAAATGGCTCTATTACATCTTCTATTGTTTCGCGCTCTTCGCCAATAGCAGCCGCTACATTGTCGAGCCCGACAGGGCCGCCCATAAATTTTTCGATTATGGCGAGTAAATATTTGCGGTCCATATAATCAAAACCACTTTTATCTACGTCAATCATATCAAGGGCTTGCTTAGCTACATCGGCGTTTACTGTACCGTCAGATTTTACTTGAGTGTAATCGCGTACACGGCGTAATAAGCGGTTTGCAATACGTGGTGTGCCGCGTGAGCGCTGGGCAATTTCGGTAGCGCCATCGTCACACATTTCTAAACCAAGATAATGTGCAGAGCGCCCTACTATGTGCGACAAATCTTCTACAGAATAAAACTCTAATCGCTGCACAATTCCAAAACGGTCACGCAGTGGCGATGTAAGCGAGCCTGCTCGTGTGGTTGCACCAATGAGTGTAAATGCAGGTAAGTCTAATTTAATAGAACGCGCAGCTGGGCCTTCACCAATCATTATATCAAGCTGGTAGTCTTCCATTGCGGGATACAGTATCTCTTCAACTTGCGGGCTTAGCCTGTGTATTTCATCGATAAACAGTACGTCGCCCTCTTCTAAATTAGTAAGTAGAGCAGCTAAATCGCCTGCTTTTTCAAGTACAGGGCCTGATGTTGTTTTAATACTTACGTGTAACTCATTGGCTACAATATTTGCAAGCGTGGTTTTACCAAGCCCAGGTGGGCCAAATATTAATAAATGATCAAGCGCTTCACCACGGGTTCGGGCAGCTTCAATAAAAATTTCCATTTGCTGCTTAACATGAGGCTGGCCTCTGTAGTCGGCTAAAAGTTTTGGTCTTATTGCACGATCTATAGAGTCTTCATTTGTTTTTTCAGTCGCATCAATTAAGCGATCCGCTTCAATCATGGGTTACTCACAACATAGATTTTAAAGATTCTCTAATAAGAACCTCAGTAGACATATCGGGTTTACTTATCGATTTTACTGCTTTTTGAGCTTGTGGCAATTTATAACCTAATGCAAGCAGTGCCGATACGGCATCATCCGCTGCATTATTAGCAATTGTCGCATCGCTCATTGGCTCTATTACTGCGCTGTCGCTAAATGGCGTAAATAAATCATTGCCCCAATCTTTTAGTCTGTCTTTCATTTCGAGTACTAAACGCTCGGCTGTTTTTTTACCTACACCGGGTAATTTAACAAGCGATGTTGAGTCTTCGTTATTTACACAACTTACAAATTGTTTTGCCGACATGCCCGATAAAATAGCTAAGCCAAGTTTTGGCCCTACGCCATTTGCTTTTAATAGCTCTCTAAACAAGGCACGTTCAACTTTATTATTAAAACCAAATAATAGTTGAGCATCTTCACGCACTACAAAGTGAGTGTAAACAATCGCATTTTCACCAATTTTTGGTAAATCGTAAAAACAGGTCATCGGCATTTGTACTTCGTAACCTACACCACTTACTTCGAGTAATATTTCTGGTGGCTGTTTTTCGACTAAAATACCATTTAAGCGGCCTATCATAATTATTTCCTTAAACGTCCTCTAACGGTTTTGCTTGCGCTGCCCGCTAGTTTAATTAAATTTTGTTCTGAGTGGGCGTGGCAAATCGCAATAGCGAGTGCATCAGCTGCATCGGCCTGTGGCGTACCGGGTAGTTTTAAAATATTTTTTACCATGTGTTGCACTTGTGTTTTATCTGCGCCACCGTTGCCTACTACTGCTTGCTTAATTTGCCTAGCTGAGTATTCAAATACGGGTAAGTCGGCCATTGCAGCGCCAACAATCGCAGCGCCTCTAGCTTGGCCTAGTTTTAAAGCTGAATCGGGGTTGTGCGCCATAAATACTTTTTCAATGGCAAAGGTTTCTGGCGAAAACTGCTCAATAAGCTGTGTAATGCCTTGATAGATCATTTTAAGCCTAACCGGAAAAGGATGATCGGCTAACTTAATACAGCCACTGCCTAAGTATGTAAATTTAGAACCTTGATGGGCAACAACACCATATCCGGTCAAACGTGAACCAGGATCGATCCCTAAAATGATGGCCAAACAGCGCTCCATTGTTATTATTTTTAAATTACGCTAATAATGCCAGAGCACTGTATAAATTACCAGTACAAAGAAAAACAAAAATGCCCACGTACTAGGTGGGCATTTACAGGAGCATGTTAGTTTAAGCTTACCCTAGGGCACGCACTAATCCTTGGGTATTTTGTTTAAGTGTTCGGGCAATCATTAAATAGCCTAAACCAGCCACAAATACGCCGCCAGCTACCGGACCTATAATCCATATATGTGGGTGTAACTTACCTGCTAAATCAAACATTTGTTGCTGCACAATCAAAAGCGCTATATCACTAAAAAATGCAGCCACTAAACCAGCTAAACCGCCTAGTAATAAAAACTCATACAGGGTCGCGTTTTTAATTAATCGGCTTTTAGCCCCAAGCGTTCGCAGTATTACAATTTCTTGCATACGCTCACCTAAACTAGCTTGCACTTGCGATATAAGTACAAGCGCGCCACACAGCACAACAATTGCAAGTACAAAGCCAATGGCGAGCGATACTTGCGAAATAGTAGTTTGTATTTGCTTAACAAAGTTATCAATATCAATGGCTGTAATAGTAGGGTAAGTACGTAATAACTGGCTAAAGTCACGTTTTTGATCTGGATTTATACGTACCGACGAAATATATGTTGCGGGAAAATCTGCAAGTACATCAGGGCTTAAAATAATAAAAAAGTTAGGTTTAAGCGTGGCCCAATTTACTTTGCGCACACTGGTGATTTTAGCGTCGAACGACTGCGAACCAATTAAAAATGTAAGCGTATCGCCTATCTCAACATCTAAACGCTCAAGCATCGACTCCTCTACTGAAGCCTCAGCCATCGCATTTTCACCAAACCACGTGCCTTGTGTTACTTCATTTTGGTCAGGCACATCTTTAAGCCATGTAAGATTTAGCTCACGACCAATACCTGCACGTGCTTCTTCGTCTTTTTTCTCGTTGTCTTGCAGCGATACAGAGCGCGCTACCAACTCGCCGTTCACAGCATTTACGCGCCCACGAATAGTTGGATAAAACTCTGATACTTGAATATCTTTTTGTGCTAAATATTCATTAATTGGCTCAAGCTCATTTTGCGTAATATTAACTAAAAACGCATTAGGCGCGTCGCTTGGAAGTTGCGACTGCCAATCAGATATCATGTCGTTTTTAAGTACCACTAAAAACAGCAGTAATTTAATCGCTAACGAAAAACTAATTAACTGTACCGCGTTCACATTTGCACGCTTTTGGATAGATGCAATTGCAAGCGACCAACTATTACCTGGCTTTAATCCTAGCTTTCGACCACCACCAAATATTAATTTAGATACTAAAAACAGCACACCAATTAGCGCAAGTGTTGATATAAACAAAATAAGCGTTATTTTTATGTTGTTACTAAATAACCACATTAATAAAAACACGGTTAACGCACTCATACCTAAATGCACACGACTTACTGCCAACTTGTCGCCTAAGTTACGGCGCAGAACTCTAAGCGGTGGAATATCAAATAAATCAAATAATGGTTTAATAGAAAACATAACGGCACAAATTACGCCAGTGCTTATAGCCACCAGCCAAGGTTTAAAGCCACCTAAAGGCAGCTCTGTGCCCATACTTTTTGATAAGTAACTTGTTGCTATTTCTTGCAAGCCATAACCAATTAACAGCCCTATACTTACCGCCATTGCACATACAAGCAATAAATGAAGCATGTATATTTTGCGGATCATTGAGCGGCTACCGCCGAGCGTTTTCATCATCGCTACTGGGTCGTATTGGCGTTCACAATAACGTTTTGCTGAAACAGCTATAGCCACTGCGGCTAAAATAATACCTAATAGACCGGCTAGTAATAAAAAGCTCTCTGCGCGGTTTAAGCTGTTTGAAATGGGTGATTGGCGGTCTTTAACGCCATACCATTGTTGGTTTTCTTTCATTTGTGGTTTAAGCCACTCGTAAAAGCTATTTATGTCGGCCTCACTACCTGCATAAAGTTGGCGGTAATAAACTCGACTACCCGGCTGCACAACTTCAGTTTTTGCAACATCGTCAATATTAATAAGCACACGACGGCTACTTGAAAATACATTAAATGGCGCGTCTGGCTCTTCTACAATAACTTTTGAAACATTAAATAATGCCGCGCCAAGCTCTACTTGCGCGCCTATATCAATATTTAAACTGTAAAATACCGACTCACTTAGCCACACATTACCCGGCGTTGGCCCGCTATTAGCAACTTTAGTTTCACCGGTTAGGGTATCTTTAACTTTTAACTGCCCTTTTAGCGGGTACGCATTAGATGCCGCTTTTACTGAGCTAAACTGCATTTCATCATCGGCAAACAACATAGTGTCGAAATACACCATTTGCGCCGTTTTTAAATTTTGGCTCTGTGCTTGAGTAATAAAAGCGGTGTCCAGAACATGGTCGCTTGCAAGTACACGGTCTGCTGCAATAAAAGCACTGCTTTTTTGCGCAATACTTTGCCCTATTCGCTCAGTAACCATCGACAGTGTAAGCACGGTTAAAACAGCAAGGGCGATAGCTGCGCTTATAACCGTGAGCTCACCACGGCGAAATTCTCGCGAAAATAACTTAAGCGCTAACTTAACCCACATTAGCAACGTCCTCTACTTGGCTTTTTACCAGTAAACCCGCTTCTATTTGAATAATGTGCTCACATTTTTGTGCAAGCCCTTCATCGTGAGTTACCAAAATAAGCGTAGTACCGTGCTGAGTATTTAAATCAAATAATAAGGATTCAATCATTTTACCGTTTTTGCTGTCTAAATTAGCCGAAGGCTCATCAGCAAATAGTATTTTAGGTGTACCAATAAATGCTCGCGCAATAGCAACACGCTGCTGTTCACCGCCAGAGAGTTGTGACGGGTAATGATCAATTCGATGGCTCAAGCCTACTTTTTCAAGCAAAGCAATTGCTTGCTCTTTTGCATCACTTTCACCAGCGAGCTCTGCTGGTAGCATAACGTTTTCTAGTGCCGTTAAGCTTTGTACTAACATAAACGATTGAAACACAAATCCAATTTTAGCCGCGCGCAGTGCAGCACGCTCTTCTTCATCTAAATTGTGTAATGGTTCACCATCTAAAAATATTTCGCCGCTGCTTGCGGTATCCAGCCCCGCTAATAAACTGAGTAACGTTGATTTACCTGAGCCCGACGTGCCAACAATAGCAACAGACTCGCCATGCTTGACATTAAAGCTGATGTCGCTGAGGATGGGCAGCTCACCTTCAAAGGTAGAGACTACTTTAGACAAACCATTAACCTGAATTATATTTAATTGAGAAAGCGCTGACATATGACTCATTCAATCCTTCGTTTAGTATTCATTTTATTTTTAGTTATCAAACCGCTGAGCGCAGCAGCCGACAACACGATTTTAATACTCGGTGACAGTTTAAGCGCAGCCTACGGACTTCAACAAGAAGAAGGCTGGGTAAAATTGTTACAAGATAAATACGATGACGAACAAGCCGACATTGAACTTATCAACGCCAGTATTAGTGGCGAAACATCTGGTGGAGCCCTACGCCGTTTAGATGCATTGCTTGAGCAATACGAACCCACTCATGTACTTATTGAGCTAGGTGCTAATGACGGTTTACGTGGTTTCCCAGTTAAAAAAATGCAAACTAACTTAACGTCTCTTATTCAAAAAAGCCAAGCAGCTAATGCGATGACCGCCTTAATGGAGATTTACATTCCCCCTAATTACGGCCCGCGTTACAGTAATATGTTTACTGACACTTTTTCGCGCGTTAGCGAAGAGACAAATGCGCATTTAATGAACTTTTTTATGCTAGATATTGCCAGCCAATCTGATCTAATGCAAAACGATAGTTTACACCCTAACAAAAAAGCTCAGCCATTAATACGAGATGAGATGTATGACTCGATCAAAAAGTGGCTAAATAAAGACTAGCTAATTAATACACCGCAAGGGCGCCTTTTTAGGCCTCTTGCGTAATAAACACCCAAACAAACAATCGCTTATTGATTTTTAAAAAAATACACGTACTATTGCAAACAACGTCGGTATGTAGCGCAGCTTGGTAGCGCACTGTCATGGGGTGGCAGGGGTCGAGAGTTCGAATCTCTCCATACCGACCATTAATACCAATCCGCAATAATACTTAATCATTTTGCGGGGCTAAACGTGTCGCTACCTGTGTTAAAAAATTCTCATTTAGAACAACTAAATAGCGAATTTTTTGCCTAGCTATCAACACGTTTTTCCATCCTAAAAATAGATCACTTAATTAAGCGAATTGGTATAAACTCCCTCTATATCAATAAGTTAAACTTCTCTACAAAATATAGCCAAAATCCATCTGTTTTGATTCTACAATTTATCCGTGGCACTATCTTATTTATCTAAGCGCACTTAATAAAACTGAGTTTAGCTGGCTAGTTTTGTGGTTTTTGAGGGGGTTGTATTTAAATGTTATTACCTTGAAGTGGCCTTTGTGGAATCTATATGAAGGCATTTGATTTCAATTTATTGAAATTAAAATAAAAAAGCGCTCTAAGCGCTTTTTTATTAAAGTACTAGTGCTTGCGCCCTACACCATTACGTACCATGTCTTGCCCTGTTTGGAATACATCTTCTGTAATACCGCGCGCTAAAAGTAATTTTTGATTATCGTCAAACACGGCTACAAAACGACTACCATCACTATTGTTTGTTGCTATACCAACGCCCGAAACACCCTTAAGGCCAAGACCGCCGTTTTCTACATTTAATAAAAAGCTTTCTAATTCGGCTAGACTAGAAATTACATCATTTTCTTTATTCATTTTGACACTCTTTTAGTAAGGCTTTTAAATCATTATGGTGGCTATTTTATATAGAAGAGCCAAAAACTTAAACCCTTGGCTCAGGTTAGTCACTAAATCGACTTTATAGCTAACTCTAAATTGCTTAGCGCACAACCAAACTCTTTTGCATTGATGCGATGATACTGCGTGTCACTCGTTGCTGTAAGGCTAATTATAAACTCGTCTTGTTGGGCTACCGCACTTTGCTCTTGGCTTAAACACATAGCTTGAGTAAGTGAACGCAGTTTTGAATTTGTTAAAATTGAGCCAAAACGCTGCACTGGCAGTGGAGGTATTTTTATAGCGGGTAACGCTTCATCTATTGTGCGTGCGCTTAAGGTAAACGTGTTATTGGTAATTTCAATTACACTGCTTGTAGGCCAGTACGAATAGCTATAGCTCTTACTCTCAGGTTGGGCTTTACCTTGGTTAGCCAAATGCACTACACCACTTTTGCCTATTACGGTTATTAAACTACCTTCTGGCGATTTAATAACAACTAAGGCTGTATTTTCATCAATACCAAATCCATGTTGAATCTCTGTTTTAGTATTTTTCACTTCGTTTTTATTTAGCGTTGCTGCAAGCCTAAATGTACGGTTTTGTTCGCTAAATTGAATATCTAGTACACCAAAGTTAAAACTGCCCAGCCCACCAGCATTAGTGTTATTTTCACTTTTACGAAGTGCCTCAAGGCTTGTCGTATTTGTAAGCATGCCCGTCACTTTACTTTGGATTGCAGCACCGGCTCCTTCACCTACAATTACTGGGCGAGTTTGCAATGCTTGCGTCCACGGGTATGGGTTATTGTTTTGATCAAATAATACCTTATGAGTTAATGCTGCATTACCGCTATTAAACATCACACCGGTACTATTTTTAATAAGTGATACAAGTGCATTAGTGCCATTTTTACATAAAGCGTATTCGGCCTTTGTGCGATCGGGATAAATCACTTCACGGTTATACACATTCATTAATGTATTTCTAAGCGCTGGTAATTCATCGCACGAGTTACTCGTAATCGCTTTAGCAAGCGCTGGCGTTAATGCTAACCATTGAGTGTTTATATTTGATTGTGCCAAAAGACTTTGCGCTACATCTGACGACTCATAAGGGTCGCGGCTCGAAGCCGTAATAGCAAGCATGGTTGGTTTTGGGTTATTAACTTTTAAACTGCCCGACACAAATTGTAAAATATTATTAGTCGCAACCTCATTATTAAAATCGGTATTTACTTGCTCTTTTAAACGCTCACCGTTTTTATTAAGTAGCGGTACTTCTAGCATATCAAATACAAAGTTGTACTCTTGCTGAGTTAGACTTTCTAATTGCTGATTACTTATATCGCGCCACTGCCAGAGTAAATCTGTTTTTGATACGCTATTTGACGATTTACTTTGTATGGTTTTAAGTGTTTTTAATACAGCCGTTTTTGCCTCAACATTATTATTAGGCCAATGCTGTGCGATGGTTTTTATTTGAGAGCTGCTAAGTGTATATAAATTATGTGACTTACCATCAATAACAGCCTCTTTTTGGCAATTATTAAGCTTGGCGCTAGTACAGGTAGTAAGCTCTGACCCCACTAAAATTAAAGTTTGGCTTTGCTCTTGAGCCACTGCATTTATTGAAAAACCGGCACCGAACAATGCCACTACCATACCCAGTAACTTCGGCTGTTGATCACGTAAAAATGCACATATCATAATGTAAACTCTAATATAAATAATAAAACTAATGTGCTGTAGTTTAACAGCTAGCCACTTGCGCCTAAATATATTTTTATAAATGTTAAATAATTCAAGTCTCTGAAAAACGTTCGGGTTAAGCACTGCATTTAAATACATTGTTTAGTTTGCCCCTCTGTCTTTGTAAATATTATCTAAACAAATTTAAACGGAGCATTTATTGACCAATTTCATTGTTTAAATTACGGTGGTGAATTATTTTATGTAACTGGGGTGAAATATGGACTTTTCTAATGAAGAGATAAATTTTTTTGCTGAGTTATTTAAGCCCAATGCAAAGTCACATGCTCACAACAGTCACGTTTTAACGTTACAAAGTTCAGTACCAGCCAATATTGCTCACTTACTTAGTAGCGCTAATTTAACCCTGCTCGCAGAGGTTGCACACTATCAGTTATGGTTTCCGTTGGACTTGAAAATTGATAGCGCAGGTATAATCAAACCGATTTTAACCGCCCCCGAAGTAATAGACACACAAGGCACACTGCGCAGTTGGCGCTGGAGTGAGCTAAATATTAAAAGCCAAGGGTTTAAAATTGAATCAATATCAAACACGGGGATGTTTTTAAAACCCCTCAGAAAAGGTAACCATTTAAATAAATCGCAGCACATGGAATTTATTTTACCTAACAAACAAAGTATTTCGATGGAAATAGAACCCGTAAGGCAAAGCACGCAAGGTATAGCCGCTAAAATAACGCAAATTCATAGCGGTCAAGAGCAACTAAGAGCTTACCTATTTGAAGAACATAAGCGTCAACATGCTAAATTATACGAGAATGGCCAATTAGTTGAGCAGCTAATTTAATAGGTGTTTACCCCGCTATACTTGCATTTAGTTGGCTTTATTTAACCCCCTCTCAATGTTAATCTGTACCCTTATTAATAAATCATAAGGATATGACAATGCCAGGTGCTTTTGCGCACATCACTGCTGTTAATATTGCAACGCAAACCAAGTCACTCGCTAAAATGGATATGCCTAAAAAAGCAAAGCTTATTTTAAGCCAACGCCAAGCATACCTTGAACTAGGCTGTGTAGCCCCCGATTATCCTTACTTAGCTGTAGCGCAGCCTAGCCAAAATGCGTGGGCCGACCTAATGCACTATGAGCACACAGGCGATTTACTTAAAGCAATGATTGAATACTGTAAAACACTTGAAGGTGAAGCATTTGAAAAGTGTTTTTCCTGGTTATGCGGTTATATGGCCCATGTTGCTGCAGATATAACAGTGCATCCGGTTGTTGAATTAAAAGTAGGCCCTTACGCGCAAAACCAAACGGCGCACCGTACCTGCGAAATGAATCAAGACGCGTTTATTTGGCAACGTTTAAACTTAGGTGAGTTAGGTTATGCTGACCGCGTGCAACAAAATATTGGATCTTGTACTAACAAAGACGATAATTTTGATACCGATATTGCAAAAATTTGGCGACATGCTTTATTAACGGTTCACCCAAGCTACGCAGCACAACACGCTCCTAACTTTAATTCATGGCATAACGGTTTTCAGCTTGTAGTAAATAATGTTGAAGAAAGCTATCGATTATTTGCCTGTGCACGCCATGTTGCTGCTGATTTAGGCTTGTTTTATCCTCGCCCAAACGAAGTAGACCCCACTTTTATTGAACATCTAAAAACGCCGCACGAGCCTATGCATTACAACGATATTTTTGACTTTGCCGTTAGTAACATTCAGCACTACATAACCATTATTGCCAATGCCGTATTTTTAGATACTGATTACAGTGCAATTAAAAATTGGAACCTAGATACAGGCTACGATGAACACAACACGATGACGGTATGGAGCAAATAAAATGAAATACTTACTTTATATAAGCCTCATAGTATTACTTAGCGGTTGCTACACTCCTAAAAAAACAATCCAGAAGTGATGGCCGACTTAGCCTCACAATTAAAAGATATTGCTACAGCCGTTGATGGCACACTAAAATTTAGTGAAACATCCTATTCAACAACTGATGAGTTATTAAAAGCCGCTGTTAATAACGATTTAAGCAAACTTGCACCTTTTGGGGAATACACGCTTATTGTAAACGTACAAGATGATAACGCAGTGCTACTTTTATGTGATGCCAATACGGCTTTAATTGAAGATGCAGGCTGTACTGCTCAATCAGATATACAGCATTGGGGAGCAGGAGTTATTCATCAGTGCGAAATAACTATAAACGCCCAACAGCTCTGTAACTAGGTAATAAAATACCTGCTATACATTTAAAGTTGAGCCGTCATCTCTTTGGGGTTAAACACTAAGCCATGGCGGCTAACATGCTCTGCAAAATTTTCGGCTGACATTGGTTTCGCAAAGTAAAAGCCCTGAAATTCTTTACACCCCATTTGCGCCATTATTGCTACTTGCTCTTGGGTTTCTACTCCTTCGGCTACACACTTAATATCAAGCTCTTCACACATAACGTGCACCGCTTTAACTAAACTTTTTTGACGCGTAGAGCTTGTTACTTGGCTGATTAATGAGCGATCTAACTTGAGCTTGTTAATAGGGTAATCGGCAAGGCGTGCAATATTAGAATACCCCACTCCAAAATCATCAACCGAAATAGTAAAACCCCACGATTGCAGTGTTTGCATAAGCTTTAGCGAATGCGCTTGGTTTGCCTCAAGAGAGGTTTCAGTCAGTTCTAACTCTATTTGAGGTGGCTTTACGTTGAAGTCGGCAAGGTATTTAACCAGTTTTGACATAAAATCGGTTTGGCTAAAATCAATTAGAGATATATTTATTGCCACCGGCACACTCGGTAAACCCGCCTTAGTCCAATTGGAAATTTGAGCGCAGACTTTTTGAATAATCAGATCGGTTAACCTACTGACCATTCTGTATTCTTCGGCAATAGGAATAAATACCACTGGCGACACATTACCTAGTATAGGACTGTTCCAACGCGCTAAAGCTTCAAGCCCTATACATTTACCCGTTGCATCTACTTTAGGTTGATAGTGTACCGACAAATCGCCCTGCTGAAGCGCTTCATCTAATAACATCGAAATTTCGTATTTTTCGATAAAAGCTTGTGATTGTTTTTCGTTATAACCACTTAGAGGCATATTACAGTTTGCAACTTTAAGTGCTTCGCACGCATTGCTAAGTACTGTTGTGCTGTTTTTTCCGTGATCAGGATACTTTGCAAAACCAAATAAAAATGATTGCTGACACTTAGTGCCAAACACATTATAAGTTTTATCTAATGTATTTTTTATTTGCATTAATAGCTTATCTTCAAGCTCGTTTTGCGAGTTTGCGCCAATTATAAAAGCAAGCTTTCCTACTCCTATATGGGCACACAACAACGGCCCATCTGCCATCGCCTTTAAACGCTTGTACGCGTTAATAAGTAATGCTTGAGAGTCGGCTTTAGTGAGCTTTAAATTTAAGTATTCACTATTTGCACTTTGGGTAACAACGATAAAAAAACCTTTTTGGTATTTGCTTGTTAATCTGTCGCATTGCAGCTCAAACCATTCTCTATTAGGTAGTTTTGTTTGCGAGTCTCTAAAGCGTAAACGTTTATTTTCTTGTTCCATCATCGATAAATTTTGTTTAATGAGCTGTTCTTGCGTGCAATCGTAAAAGTCGTATACACGGTAGTTAGTACTCATTGCTATTTGTTGGTAGCAGGCTTTAAAATAGCTTTTTTTGTACTTCACAATTTTATTTTGAGCATTAGGGGCGTCAAAAACTAAAGTAGGAAATAAATGAGAAAGGTTAACGCATTCTTCTTTTAATTCTTTTTTTATACCAAACATATCAATAGCGTGTTGATT
Organism: Pseudoalteromonas sp. SR45-1; assembly: GCF_014163655.1. Classification (NCBI taxonomy): domain Bacteria; kingdom Pseudomonadati; phylum Pseudomonadota; class Gammaproteobacteria; order Alteromonadales; family Pseudoalteromonadaceae; genus Pseudoalteromonas; species Pseudoalteromonas sp. SR45-1. Next base: position 15,077 of record NZ_JACJDR010000027.1, read on the forward strand.
AAAATCAGTAATGACAAGATTTTCGTCAACAATAATTTTGGCTTTATTTGATTCGGTGAACAGGCTTCGATAAAGCTCATTTTTATCTTTAAGGTGTGTATTAGCGCTTATCATTGTTTTGTTTAAACGCTTAGCAGCCACAATTGTGCGTGCCACAGCAAGGGGAATACAAATGTTAAAAAATAAGAATATTAGCCCTGTAATGTATAAGCTGGCATCGGGAAGTTGCTGAGCAATGCCAGTTAAGCCCGATACATCAACGTTATTGATGATCATATAAAACGGTACAATATTTAATACGCCATAAGCAAGGGCTGTTCTATAACCAAGTAGCATAAGTGCGATTATTGGGCAGGAATACATATACATAGAGCCCACTTTAGCAAGCTCTAGGTCTGTTAAAAATAAGTTCATTGACACGCTAGCAGCTACAATGGCTATTAAAAGTACATGAGCGCTGAAGTGATAAAAACGCTTACTTGCTATAAGCAAACCGCATACAGTCGCAAAAAAACTGCTTGTTAATACAACAATATAAATTAAGTTAAACTCAATAGCGCTTGCGTACGTGTGGCACACCACAGCAAAACATAACACCATTACTAATGATAGGATAATGCGCAGTGCACTTACTCGCCAATTAGCAACCTGATCAGGGGCTGAATAGTGATCGTTTAATAAAAAGAACCTATTGAAAAAATGCATAATAAACAACAGTTAAAGCTCATTCTTCTATTAGACATTGATAACTTGTTAAAATCAATCAAATGAATATAATTTCTATTTACATTGTTCTATAAAATAGACAGGTGTAAACCTGCTCGTTAGCCATTAAACATTCATTTTTCGAGTGTTTTTACAGTTATCCTCTTTAAGCGCGAAACCACTGCACCCTAAAAATTCACCGTGCTTAGATTTACGTTTACGCATTTCGCGACCACACTTTTCACAAATTGGATGCTGCGTTTTACACTCTGTATTCACACATTGTGAATACGTGCTTTTATCAACTGATGGGCTACTACAGCTTTTACACACTCGTAGTTTAGTTTCGCAAATCTGCGTATTAGTACAGCTATAATAATCACCATACTGACCCGTTTTTGGCACAATTAATCCGTCGCTGCACGTATTACACTCTCTTTGCTTTAGTTGCGACTTGTTAAACAACGTGGAGCCGATTTGAATAGGATAATCGTCATTTACTAGTTCTTTTACAAACGCTGAGCATGCATAAGGGTCTGCAATTAAATACGCTTTATGTTTTGCGCGCGTAATACCTACATAAAGCAAACGCCTTTCTTCTGAGTGAGTGAATTCATCTTGCACTGGTAATAACGACTCCACCAGGACGTTATTTTGATTATCGCTAGGAAACCCTAATTTACCTTGTTCAAAACCAATAATAATACAGTAATCGGCTTCAAGCCCCTTAGCGCTATGCAATGTCCAAAAATAAAGAGGGTTTGTATGCTTTTTATCTTTTAAATGCTGCTGCACGCTATTTAACATGTATCGGTATCGACTAAGTATGGCAATGCTCGCTGATGCATCGTTTTTTTGAATAGTGCTTATGCTCTGCTGTACTTTTATTTCTATCGATTTAGTGCCTTGGTATAAATCGTCTAACAAAATAACTTGTGGTGTGGTTACTTGCGTATGTGTGCTGATCTGCTTTTTATATTGCTCAGGGTTTTGCATTACAAAGCGCCCCGCTACATCACTAATACTATTGTTATATCTAAATGTTTTTTGCAACATAGTAAGTGAGTGGCTGCCCACTAATTCATTAAAGCGTGTAGTAAGCGCTAAATTACCACCCGAGAACCGATAAATTGCTTGCCAGTCATCACCTACCGCAGTAAAGCGTATTCCTTTGCCATATTTTAATATGGCATTTAAAAAAACCATACGCGCACTTGATATATCTTGAAACTCATCAACTAAAATGTGGCTCCATGGAATATTAAAATCTCCGCTTACTATCGCCTTTGTTGCTTGAATAATCATGTCGTCAAAATCAATGGCATTTTGCGTGCTTAGTTCATTTATATAAGCGTCATGAATTTGCACTAACAAGTTTGCATATTGTTGATAGTTTTTAATACCACTTTGCTTGATGCGCTGCGCTATTTGCTTATTACTTAGTTGCTCCACTCGAATAGCTTGTAAGCATTTTATGTACTTATCAATGCCTTGCTGTAACTGTCCTGAGTTATTTAAAGTATGAAATATTTCGTCGTTACTTAAAGGTGTTAATTCAACATTATGCTGCTTTAATTGTTTAGCGAGAGTTTGCTCTAGCTTTCCTTCTACCCAGTTGTAATGAAAGGTTTCGAGTAAAGTGGTGCCATTTTGTTTATGTAACTTACGCTTAAATGCAATTTGCTCGTTATAGTGTTTTTTATCTATATCGGCACGAGTATTCCCTTGCCTATCAATGCCAAAGTGCTCTAAGTAAATATCGTATTGAGGTATATAAAAGTCTGGTTGGTATTGCCCACTTAGCTCTACGCCTTGATTAAAGTGATAATTCACCTCATAACTGTGCGCCACGCAATTCAAATGTAGCCAGTTTGAAATAAGCACTTCCTGATAACTTTTTACTTTATGACCCGCAAGGCTACGGTATTCGTTATCGCGTACGTACCGCTCGTACTGTGCATTATCTTTAAAGCTAAATATATCAATCGGCTCATGGAGTAAATCTACAAATGCTTTTAAAAACTGTGGCTCGGTTTGTATTTTTTTACTTACCCACCCAGTTAACCAACTATTTAATTGAACTGGGTCGGTTGCAAATTTTGACAATTCGATTGGCTTTTTAGCACTTTGTAATAATTTAAGCCCAAGCGCATGAAACGTTAAAATAGTGGGTGCTTTGGTATGCAATTTTGCATACGTGGCGCGTTTAATAAAGCGCTCTTTAAGCTCATTTGCTGCTGTTTTATTATAGGCCAGCACCAAAATTTGCTCAGGCTTGGCAATATCACACGCTATTAGATCTAACGATTTTGCGACCATCACAGATGTTTTACCTGTGCCTGCTGCCGCTAATACTAGGTTTTTATCGTTATCGCGTATAACCGCTAAGCGCTGCTCTGTTGTTAATGGATTTGACTCTACTTGATTAAAAAAGTCATTTTTAAGAGTTAGCTGTTTTTTTTCATATTTATGGCGCAGCTGTGCGATTGCATCGTGAGTATTGGGTGTGGAGCTCAGTATATTTAAAAATTTAATACTGCTTGGCGATAAGTGTTGTTGCCATGTATTTGTACTTTGAGCGTATTGTTTAGCAAATAAAAACACCTCCTTATTAAGTATTTTTATGGAACTATCACGTAAAAACTCATCTAAAGCATAACGCTTTAGCAAAGCCTTGGCGTTATTTACTTTTTGCTCAAGCATGGCTGAAAATTGCGTATTAAGGGCGGTATTTAAAGACTTAGCTTGTGCTTTGTTTAAAAAGCTAATTGATGTATTGCTACTATCGCACAAATTAATTTTGGCGCTAAATAAACGATTTTTAAGTATTGAGTAATTATCAAAGTCTTTAATTAAAAATGTCCGTGCGGGAGCACTTCTAAAATGCACAACAAGGCGCTCTTGTTCAATAGTTACGTGTTTAATACGGGTAAAAAAACGGCCTAGCCAACTTGGAGTAGCAATATACTGCGCCATAATACTCAATATGAAGATATGCTTTGGCTTGATTGTAACATACTCTTTTATATTACATTTAACGCTAAATAGTAGTCATTTATCAAGCAACCTCTTAGCAGGGTGACTTTTAAAACTTAATGTTATCATTTTACTCACAACCATTAACAATTTTAAACATTTACAGATAGTGTGTTGTGTAACAATGCACAAATACACTTAATATATTTACTAGGTATATCCGCAATTAAACAATTACTTATAGCTAATTCAGTGGTTAAAAGGAGCTAACATGCTTAAAAAGTGCATTACCGCAACTGCTTTAATTTTATTATTATGCGCCTGTACAACAGAAACAGAGTCTAATTTAGTAAAAACAAAAGGAATTTGGGCAGGCTTTGAGCTGGTTTCTGACGGTAACCGCACGCGTGTTAACGCAGAACTAAATGCGGGAAATGCTAATGGCTCAAACATTGTTTTAAGCGATAGCGACTCATTGCAAGCTGTTGTTAATAACACTGCTATTGTACTTACAAAAGATACCGACTTTTTAGACGTTGATTACCAAGCGTATATAAATGCTACTGATGATAACCAACAGTTTGATATAAAATTTAAACGAGACGATGGCATAAATGCGAATTCAGGTGTGGAACTACCTTTAAATTTTATTATTTTAACCCCGAGTAACAACCAAACTTTTAGTATTAATAGTCCCCTTACAGTTCAGTTAGATGGCACTGATCCCAATAGTACTAGTCAAGTAGAACTTAGCAGTAGCTGCACTAACAATAATAATGAAACACTTTTACAATCAATGCTTTTTGCGCTTAGTACTTCGCGCCTTGAAATAGATTTGCAAAGCTTAGATATGTTTAGCAGCTCGCAAGTAGATCAAAGTAAAACGTGTAGTTTAACAGTTAGTGTAAAGCGTGAACGACTAGGTAGTATTTCGGGTGAGTTCGCAAACCAAAGTTATATTAAAGCCCAGCAATCACGCGCTATTAAAAATATGACTTTAACGTTTTAATTTGCACGCTAATTTACTCAGCGTTAAGCTACGCCTTTATTAAGTAATTTTACCAATTGTAATTGCCCTCCTTATTTATAGGAGAACAAATAACAGTTGATATAAAGGTTTATTATGACTAACAGCACATACCCTATTGGCACACCAGGCAAAAAATGGAATAACAACGATAAAGCCCAGTGGTTAGCACGCCAAAACATTAAACGCAGTTACCAAAACGAAGTCGTTACGCTAATTAATGACCTTAAAAGCACCTTAGATATAGAGCAATACGGCGAGCTTAATTACGCCGCTGGTACTTACCCATTATATATATTAAAAACGCCTAACTTTAATGCCAATAAACCAACTGTTTTAATCACAGGTGGTGTACATGGCTACGAAACCAGTGGCGTACATGGCGCACTTAGATTTGCTAAAACATCCGCTATGCAACACTCAGAGCTGTTTAATATTGTTGTTGCGCCCTGCATTAGCCCTTGGGGATATGAAACTATAAACCGCTGGAACCCTGATGCTATTGATCCTAACCGCTCATTTTACGAAGGCAGCCCAGCACAAGAGTCAGCAGCTATTATGGCGTTTGTAAAATCACTCAATGTAGACTTAGTTGCTCATATTGATTTACACGAAACAACCGACAGCGATAACAGTGAATTTAGACCCGCACTTGCTGCCCGTGAAGGCACAACAAACACTAATTGGAACATACCTGATGGGTTTTATTTAGTGGCCGATACCAATAAGCCTGAGCCTGAATTTCAAAAAGTAATTATCGAAGATGTAGCAAAGGTCACGCACATTGCACCGAGTGATGAAAATAACCAGTTAATAGGCGTCCCTCAAGAGCAATTTGGCGTTATTAATTACGCAGCACGCGATTTAGGTTTGTGTATGGGCTTTACAGATGCACCCTATGTAACCACAACAGAGGTATACCCTGATAGTCCAACAACCACAGATGAAGAATGTATTTTGGCGCAAGTAGCGGTTATTAAAAGCGCCCTTAACTATATTAAAGCACTTTAATAAGTTTGCAGCCGCTTGTACCCTCTTGGCTGCTAAACGAAATTTAGATAAAAAGCTAATTTAGGAGGTATTAATGGAATACAAAAATAAAAACGGACACGTTAATTTATCGCTTGAAAATAATATAGTTATTGCACAATTTAGCGGAAACCTAGAACTTGAGCTTTTAAGTAATTTTAAAACAGCGCTTTTTGAAACCATTCAATCATTTAAAGGCGAGAAATGGGGTTATATAAGTGACTCATCAAACGTTGTAGCTGCAACCCCACAGGCCGAGCAAGAAATGGTAGCCATAAGCCACAGCATGCAGCAAAACAACTGTTTAATTAGCGCGTTTGTGCTTACATCACCTATTGCTATAAGCCAAATGCAACGAATAATGCAAAACGCCAAAAGAGACGTTACTTTCAAAGATTGTCTTTTTGATAATCTAGAATCTGCAAAGCATTTTATTTTAAATGAATTAAACAATGACTTGAGCTAGGTAGAGCTCAAGTCGTTGTTTATATAGAGCTTATATACTGTACTAATTTTTATAAAATTGGCTGTCTTTGGTTATAGTAATGCTGGCATCTTCTTGCGCTGTTACTATAAATTGTAACTTACTCACTTTGTGCGCAATATTGTAACCATCGGCTGTTACAGTAACGGGGACTCTTTTCATTGCACCTGGCTGTATAAGTGTAGAACTTGGACTTGAGAGTGTTGCTTCTGGCAAGCCCTCTATGGCAATACTGTAATGCAGTGCTTGCTGCGTTTTATTAATAATAGTAAGTGTATAAGGGTTTTCTACCAGGCCCTCGTAGTTCACTCTATAAAGCGCATTCCTATCGCGTAGTACTGAGGCTTCTATTGGTGTGCGTTGCAGCATCCATGCAAACATAGAAATTATTAACAAAGCCGTTAATGCGCCGTATCCTATTAGTTTTAATCTAAATGGATTGGTTTTTTTGCCTTCCATTTGTTTTTCGCTGGCGTATTTAATTAAGCCTTTTTGATAACCAAATTTCTCCATGGTATCGTCGCAAGCATCAATACATAAGCCACAGTTTATACATTCATATTGTAAGCCATTTCGAATGTCTATACCTGCCGGGCAAACCTCTACACATAAGTTACAGTCTACACAGTCACCTAAGTTAAGCTCTTTTGGATCGGCTTTGCGTTTACGCGGTCCACGACTTTCACCGCGCTTGCTATCATAGGTAACAAGCAACGTATCTTTATCAAACATAACAGCCTGAAAACGAGAATACGGGCAAGCAATCGTGCACATTTTTTCGCGTAAAAACCCTGCATTACCGTAAGTACAAAAAGCGAATAAAAACACCCAAAAGCTCGTAATACCTGACCATTCAAATGTAAGCATTTCCATATACAAACTTTTTGCTGGAATAAAATACGCCATAAACGAGGTGGCGGTTAAAACTGAAATAATAATCCACGCACTGTGCTTAGTTATTTTTTTGCGCCAAGTACTTAGCGTCCACTGAGATTTATCTAATTTAATTCGCTGATTTCGCGTGCCTTCTATGCGCTGCTCTACCCACGAAAACATGAGCATCCATATTGTTTGCGGGCACGTGTATCCACACCAAACCCGACCAAGCCAGTTGGTTACAAAAAATAACGCAAAAGCCCCCACCATGAATAGCAGGGCTAAAATCATAAAATCTTGAGGAAGGAGTGTTAAACCAAAAATAGTAAAGGTTTGCGTTGCCACATCAAGCAGCACAGCTTGTTGACCGTTATATTGGATCCACGGTATTGCAATAAAAGTTAGCATTAACAGCCAACCTAAATTACGGCGTATGCGCTGAAAAAATCCTTTTTGCTCGCGGATATAAATTGGCCCTTCGGTGTTATAGGGCTTAATGATCATGTCTTCTTCTTTAATATCAAACTTCATAGTACTTGCTTCATAATGACGGGTATTACGCAAGCATTTGCAACTTTCAGACCAAGCTGAAAATTTATTTACATTATTGATATTAAACGGTTTATTTCAAAGCAATAAAATAAAATTCGCGACACTAAACGCACTTCGCGATATATCACGAATCTTTAGCAATCCCTAACTTTCGCATTTTTGAGCGTAGTGTACTCTCAGGTAAGCCCAATTTAACTGCCGCTCCTTTATCACCTGATATTTGCCAGTGCGATAACGCTAGAACAGAGGTTATATGCTGCTTTTGCGCTTCATCGAGCGTAAGTGAAGGATTAATAACTACTTCACCACCCGCTTGCAAAGGCTGACTTAGCTGAAGTACCGCTTGATTAGATAAAATAGCTTCGCGTTCAAGTACATTTTGCAGCTCTCTAATATTGCCTGGCCAATCGTAAGCCTGCAGCTGCGTAATTGCTTTTTTACTTAGCCCTTTTAAATTTTTCCCGAGCCGTTTATTTAGCTGCGCAATCAAATTAGCGCATAAATAAGGAATATCTTCTTTTCGATCTTTAAGGGCAGGTACTTTTATAGGAAATACATTGAGCCGATAATACAAATCAATTCTAAACGTGCCTTTTTGTACCATTTCCCACAGGTCGCGATTAGTCGCTGCAATTACTCTAATGTTTACTTTTAGCGTGTTGCTGCCACCCACACGCTCAAACTCTTGTTCTTGCAGGACTCTCAGTAATTTACTTTGCGCCTCAAGTGGAAGCTCTGCTATTTCATCTAAAAACAAGGTGCCTTTATCAGCAAGTTCAAAGCGCCCTTTACGGCGGTCATTGGCACCTGTAAACGCGCCCTTTTCATGGCCAAACAATTCCGACTCTAGCAAGCTCGGTGTAAATGCAGCGCAATTTACTTTTATAAAGGCTTGCTCACTACGTTTGCTTAGCCTATACAAGTTACGGGCTACCAACTCTTTACCCGTGCCATTTTCGCCAAGTATAAGCACTGTGCTGTCGGTTTCACTTACCAGTTTTATTTGATCTAACATGGTTTGAAATATATGGCTTTGTCCAACTAGCCCTGAGTCTTGCCAGTCTTCGTTGAGCTCTGCAATTAAGTAGTTGTTTTCATCTTTTAGCTGCTCACTTAAGTGCTTTACTTGAGTAAGTGCCTCTTGCAGTGCATTTTGTGTTTGCTGTTGCAGTGATATATCGCGAAATACCGCTACAGCACCAATTAACTTATCATTTTGATAAACCGGTGTTGAAGTGTATTGAACTGCAAATGAGCTACCGTCTTTACGCCAAAAAACTTCATTTTTAACTTCACGACGCTTTCCGTCAAACATGGTGCAGTAAATTTGGCATTCATCTGCGGGATAAGGTGTGCCATCAGCATGAGTATGGTGATGATATTGGTGTATTTTTTTACCTAATAGTTCCTCAGCGCACCAACCTGTCATGCGCTCAGCGGCAGGATTAACAAACACCGCATTACCCGATAGGTCAAAACCGTATATGCCCTCACCTACTGCGTTTAGCAATAATTTAGGATCGTTTAAAAATTGTTTTATCATAAATACACCTCGCGAAATATCGCGAGCATTATGGCAATTTTATACACTAATTGCACTCATTACTTAAAGTGCACTTACGCGTAAGTTAAAAAGCTATAAATAGTGCTTAAATAACGTTTTTACATCTATTTTTGCACCTAGCCTTGCGGCTATTAAATAAAGTCCTGCAAGTTTTCGGTGAATAAATAACGCATCAACGGGCGGTGTATGCCATTGCTGAGATTGCGCACTAAGGGCAAGCCCTGCATTTTTAATTTTGAGCGCGAGTTCGCTATTTTTAAAATCAAATTCCCCTTCTGCTCTTAGTGGCTCGCACGCCATTAAAAATAAATCAATGACGTTGTTTTTATACTCGTCAACTAAGTCATTTTTAAAATAACCTATGTGTGATGCCGCTTTAAGTACACCTTCTCGGTTGTTTTCGCTACCCGCTTTAAATAAGGCTAAGTACGCTAAGCTAAGCTCGGTTGATATTTCTCGCGTTGCACCAAAATCAAATAAAACAATTTTTTGTGTATCAAGCTGATAATGAAAGTTGGCAAAGTTAGGGTCGGTTTGAATTAATTTAAATTCAAACATTTCTTTAAAAAACAAATCAATCAGTTGCTCTGCAACAAAGCTTTTTTGACTATCTGGTAGCTCTGTAATGCTCTCAATAGGTTCTGCTTTTATATACTCCATAGTTAGCACTTGTTGTGTGCTGTGCTCTGGATATACGTTGGGTACTTTAAAGTGGGGATTAGTTGCTAATGCATTTTTATAACGTATTAAGTACTGAGCCTCACGTTTATAATCAGCCTCAGCTAATAACTGTGCCTTAGCCTCACCAATAAGTGGTTTAATATTAAGATCTTTTGGCAATAATCGAGAAATCGTTAATAACGAAATAACGTTATCGACATCACTTACTACACTTTTTGCAATACCAGGATATTGAATTTTAACAGCAAGCTGATCGCCATTTTCTTTATAAGCTAAATGAACTTGCCCTATAGAAGCCGCTGCAAAAGGCCTTAGCTCAATGTGAGAAAAACGCGCTAGCCACTCATCCCCCCATTGCTCTTTTAACACTTCAACAAGCTGCTTATGAGGCATTGGATTCGCGTCTGAGCGCAGTAAAGCAAGTAACTGAGCCAATTCAGGACTAAGTAAATCACCGGCATCCATTGAAAGCAATTGCCCTAGCTTCATCGCAGCGCCACGTAAATGAGATAGCTGTATAGCTAGTTTTTCAATGTTTTTAGGTTGTAGCAGTAAGCTTTTATTGTCCCAACCTTTACCTGTTAGCGCGCTCTTAGCACCATCAACTAACATGTTGGTAGCAACACCTGTGGCAAGTGAGCCTAATTTTGCAAAGCGAGAAAGCCTAGAAGTGGGAACAGTACGAGGAGCCGCCATAATATTAAAACCTAATTAGCCTGAAAGTCAGGCTAATTAATACGTATATTATAAGTAGGTAGATCTACTTATAGACGAGGTACTAGCTTAATTGCACCTTCAACCACTTTCATATCAAGTGGAAGCTTACTAAGTAGCATCATTTTAGGGTCATCCATATTTAGAGTATAAACAGGGTTAACCGCTAAAAAAGCATTAATCACATCCATTGCTTGGCTATCAAGTGCACCTAAATTACCTTTGAAACCACCGGCATCAACACTCGAATCAAGTAATTTAATATTACGTAAAAACACCGCTTTTTTCTCACTGTCGTAAAATGGGCTACCTTCAATTTGTAGCTTTAAACGCACTGGGTATTTAAGTGCGAATGCATTAATTTCAGCGCTTGAATCAGCACCAAGAACAACAACGTCGCGGTTATCAGGCCCAATATTTACACTTAAATCGTTTACATCAAACTGAACCGGCAAACCCATTAAGCTTACTTTTTCACTTAACTTTGGTAATTGCTTACCCAGTACAGACTCAACCTCAGAGTTAGTAAATGAATATACTGATATGCCTTGCGTGGTATTACAGGCAGTTAAAAATAACGCTGCAATAATAACTAAAATTCTCATGAGAACCCTTTTGTTTATAAATTAGTGGTACATAAAAAAGCCGCTATTAAAGCGGCTTAGTAAAATAGTAACCAGCACATATTATGCTGGTTTTATTAAGCTGCAAGTGTCGCTTTAAGTCGCGTTAGTGTGTCAGGTTCAACTGAACCGTCACTGAGCGCTAATAACTGTTTTAAATAATAGTTTAAATCAGCATGATCGCCACGATGTTTGTCATCTAGCATGGCTACTTGTTCTGCCATTCTAAGTGACTTATCGGTTGAACTTACGTTCGCTAGTATTTCCATGCGAGTAATAAGTTGCTCTTTACTTAATGTTGTTTTAAGCGGTGCTTGATACTGACTTGGTAACGCTTCATTGTTTTCAAGTGCAGTAATTAATGCATCTAAATTAGCTTGCTCAGATTTACTTGTAAGCAATGCAAGTTTATCTTCAATAGCAGCTAGTAGCTTAGTAACCTTTGGCGCTAACGATCTAAATTGCGTGTACCCTTTCACTTTTGTTTCTAGGTCGTGCAACTGCGCTCTTTGATTAACATCACTAAGTGCTGCTTCAAGCTCAGCAAGTTCTGCAATTGCTTGTTTATCTGACTCGTTTTGCTCGAGCTTTTGCTGCTCAAACTCACTACTACGCTTAGTAAATGTTTCATCGTTATACTGACGAAACTTTTGCCATAACGCATTTTCAGCTTTTAAACCAGCAAAGCCAATGGTTTGCCATTGCTGCTGCATTTGCTTCAACTCTTGGCAAGCAACGGCTAAATCATCGCTTAGTGATAATTGCTGCGCTTTTTCTACTAGTTCATTTTTAAGTGCTGCATTACTTTTATGAAATGCGTTTAATAAAGCCAGTACTTGTTGTTGCTCATTTTTATAACGATCGTTTAGTGTACGGTATGTTTTAGGGTCAACTTTACCCACACTGCGCCACGCTTTATTTAAACGATTGTATTGGCTTTCATATTGTTTCCAATCAAAGTCATCCTCAGCAGTTGGCTGTAAATGGAGCGCATGCATGTCGTTAATAATACTTTCACGTTGTGCTTTTGATGCTTCGCGTTGTACTTCTTGCTCTGCGAAGTAACTACGGCAAGGCGCAAATAACAGCTCGATCTGTTCATCAAACTGCACGCCTTGTTGCTTTTCTTCATCTGTATCTAAACGACCTAACTCATTCCAACGTTTACGTAGCGCTTTTACTTGCTCTGCGCGTTGTTGTGGGTCTGTACACTCTTCGCTTACTAATGCACTTACTTCTTCTAATAAAGCTTTACGCTTTGGTGCTGCAGCGTATTTTTGCCAATCTTTCGCATCTGCAAGTTGCGCTTCAAGGTCTGCTTTTATGTTCACAAGTGGCTGCTGATATTGCTCAGTAAGTGTATTAAATAACTCTTCAAAGCCTTTAAACACGCCAAAAGCAACATTAAAACGACCTTCTTCAATTAGGCGCTTAACATCACGAGCTTTGCGCTTTGCTTGGCTTTGGTTTTTTTCAAGTGGCTTAACTAGCTCATTCATTGGTGCTAAAAATTGCTTTTTATGCCCATTTAACTGTGTTTTAAAGGTACTTTGCAGTGCGCCATCTAAAATATTCAAATGATTACGCGCTGCTTTAAAGCCATTATTAAATTCAGTTAGAGTTGCATCGTATTGTGCTAAATCCTCTGCTGGCTTAATTTCGCATAATGCTGCAAAAGCGAGTTTGTACTCTTTAATAGCCGTTGTTAGCTCGGGTAACTTAGCAACTTGAGTAAATAGTTTTTCTAACTTGCTTACAGCGAGTTTTGATTGTGCATTATTAGCAAGTTCTGTTTCGCTAATAGCTTGCTTAGCTTGCGCTACTTTTGCATCAAGCCAATCTTGTTGAATTTGCTCTGGAGTTTCAAGACCAAGCTGTAAGGCATTTTCAATTTCTTCACCTAAAGCTTCAAGTGTTGCAAGTGCTAATAATTGACGCTGTTGTTGCGCTAATTGCTGCTGCTCTTTGTCATGTACCGCTTTTAGCTGTTCAATGTGTGCATCTAACTTAGTGGTAATCGAAGTGTATTTTTCATCAAGAAGCTTTACACGTTCATCACTTAACCATTTAAGCTCAAGTGCTTGCCACTGGGCCATTAATTCGCCGGCTTGTGAATTTACAACACCAAAATCTGTTTTTTCACGTAAAGCATTTAACTTAGCTAAAATAACACGTGTTGCACTTTCAACCTGAAGTGGCATTTCAATTGCTAAACGCTCATTTTCAATATGCGTTTCAAGTGCTGCTTTTGCATCACCTTTTGCATGTTTTACTAATGGCTTAATTAATTGATGGGTAATAACAAGTTCAACTAACTGAGTTTGTAGCTCTTCGCTACCTTCTTTAAATGCTTTTTCTACTAATTTTGGATTTGCTAAACGTTTTAATAATTTAACGCGTACTTGCAGTTCTTTTTCTGCAAATGCTAACTTTTCGAGTGTTTTAACAGGTGCAAAACGCTCTATGTATTCACTTTTGATTTGCGCTGTTAGTGTACTTTCGCTATTTAAAACAGCATTAGATATTTGCAGCTCTGCTATATCTTTTAATGCTTGATCTTGTTTATACGCTTTCCACCATAGCGGCAAATTGTTTACCTTTTGCAGCGCTTTACGGCGAATTTCAGCTGAGCTATCTTCAAGTGCTAACGTGTTTAATATGGTTGCATCACGTTCAATGTCTAATTTTTCGATAGCATCAAGACGTACTTGTTGCTTTGGGTGTTTCCACTTAGGTGTAAAAAGGTGCTTAAAGATCATGTTCACTAAACCTAGCTATTTCGTTGTCTGATTTGAATTCTTTTTGTAGTTGAGCTTTTGTCTTTTGGATCATTTCACCATTAGCACCAATCGTAAATTGCTCGTTTGATTGAGCCACCTTTGCTTGATACAACATAACCAACTGCACTGTTTGTTGCTTTTGTTCATCTGATAAAACGGTACCGTCTGGCCACTTGCCAGTAGAAGCACCGTATTGTAAGCGTTCGAATAATTCGGGAGTAATATTTTGTACAAGATTGTCGATGTTCATGTCATTTTTTCTTTTTTAGAGTCACTAAAATAATACGATTTATAAGGTACCAGATACAGCCTATGCCTATTGCGGCAGTGTAAGCATACCACTGAAGTGTTTCTTCTTGCGGTTGTAAAAAGTACAAGCAGAAAAAACCACCTAAAAATAAGATAAGCGCCAAAAAGGAGTGATTTATAAACATCTGCTTTTTTTTAATTCGCTGTTCGCGCTGAAGTTGTAAAACTTGCTCGTCGTTTAGCTCTGCAATGTTGCTTTCGCAATGCGGACATTGCTTATGTTTATCTGAAATTGATTTTGCACATTTTGGGCAACGAATAATCGCCATACTTCTCTCCATACTACGCATAAAAAAAGCGCCTTTCGGCGCCTTTATTGTACTTGTTTTATTTCTCGTTGTCTTTTTTGAATTCAAACCAACAACTGATTTAGGGGCTATAATTTTCTAAGTTGCCCACTAAGTTTAATTACTCAGCGTCTTTTGACTGTTTCTCTAAACGCTTTTCCCAAAACGAGGCGTTTTTAATCCCTAATTTAACTGGGTCAAATGTGATTTTTCCGCCTTTTTTCTTCTGATCCTCATAATCGCTCAAACATAACAAAGCTGGCTTAGCTACAAAGAAAATAGCTAAAATACCCAATATGTTAATCCAAGCCATTAAGCCAACGCCAATATCTCCAATAGTCCAGATATAACCTGAATTATTAACCATACCGTATGCAACCATGAACATAATCACAAATTTCACAAGGACAAGCGGGATATTGCCTTTAAAGTAACGATTTAAGTAAGCAATATTTGTCTCTGCAATGAAGTAATAAGCAAGTATTGTGGTAAAGGCAAAGAAGAATAATGCAATACCGACAAATGCTTGTCCAAAGCTGCCAAATACACTAAATAAAGCCATTTGAGTAAAGGCTGCTGAGCCTACTTCAGTCGCTGCATCGACATTTTGTACAATAAACTGTCCTGCTGGTAAATCACCCACAACATTATATTGCTGCGTTATTAAAATCATTAATGCTGTTGCAGTACACACAAAAATGGTATCAACATAAACCGAAAAAGCTTGTACTAAACCCTGTTGAGCTGGGTGATCAACCTCTGCAGCGGCTGCAGCATGAGGCCCACTACCTTGGCCAGCTTCATTAGAATATATACCACGCTTTACGCCCCAACCAATAGCGGCACCAAAACCAGCCTGTGCAGTAAATGCATCACTAATAATTAAATAGAATATATCAGCTACTTTATCTAAATTTAAAAATACCACGATTAATGCCAGTACTATGTAACCCAGTGCCATAAATGGCACTACTACTTGCGTAAAGTTTGCAATACGCTTTATACCGCCAAAAATAATAAACGCTAAAACAATAAGGATGATTGCTAAAGCGACTAACTTAAAGCTACCTACGTCACCAAAGCTAGTAGTAACCATGTTGCCACTGCCAAACACTTGGGTAAACGCATTACCTACTGCATTTGCTTGTACACCAGGTAGAAATACACCACAGGCAATAATCGCCGAAACAGCAAATAAAACAGCTAGCCACTTTTGCCCTAAACAACGGTCAAAATAATACGCTGGGCCACCACGGTATTGCCCGTCTTCTTCTGTTTTATAAATTTGGCCTAAAGTAGACTCTGCGTATGCAGTGCTTGCACCTAAAAATGCAACAACCCACATCCAAAAAATAGCACCTGGCCCACCAAAACCGATAGCTGCTGCCACACCTGCGATATTACCAACGCCTACGCGTCCAGACAACGATACTGCAAGGGCTTGAAAAGATGAGATACCTTTATCAGACGTGTTAGGACTAAATAATAACTTACACATTTCTTTAAAATGTCTAACTTGAGCAAATCGAGTTAATACTGAATAAAACAAGCCTGCGCCTAGGCATAAATAGATGAGTGCATTACTCCAAACAACATCATTAACAGCACTTACAAAAGCTTCCATGGATATCCTCTATAGTTATATTTATTATTTTTAATTACGAGACTCTGCTTTAGCTACTACGCTACATAAGCTTTACGAAATAAGGTTTTACCTCTCCCGTCCCGACTCATGATTTAATTAATCTTAACTTAAGTAACCTAACTTTGTTAACACTTAATTTTCAAAATATATAATTACACGCTTGGCGAAAGGCATTACATCTGTAGTATTTAAATGAAAGTAGATTGATTTGTACCGATACGGTGATGATACGCAGCGAAGAAGCGTTGAAAACGTTTTAAGAATAAAGCTGCTATATGATTATTATTTTTTTATACAAGGGGTTTTATTAAAAGCAAAAAGGGTATCAAAACTATTGATACCCTTTTAGATAAACGTTTTATCTTAAATCATCAACAACATTAACAATAGCCGCTAATGTATCTTGACCAAATTGATACGAACGACGATCTGACCAGCCGTAATCTGGATCCGGTAAAGCGTTGTTATCTTTAAATGGCATTTCAATTGTGTACGTTAATGCTTTGAATTCTTCAGCCGTAGCTGATGAACCTACCGTTAGGTTAGCTTGACCTGACTCATCTTTTGGATAGCCATGCTCATCTTGAAACTCAGGTGTAATAGTTAAAAGCGCAGCTTTAAAGCTATCTTCTAAACCTTTTAAGCGTTCATCGTAACTTGGAATACCTTCACTGCCTGCCACAAAGTTATATGGGATAGCTTCATCGCCGTGTATGTCTAAGTGCATATCTAAGCCAGCTTCGCGCATTTTATTAAGCACTAAGTAAACCTCAGGGCTATTTTCCATGCTTGGTGTTTGCCATTCACGGTTTAAGTTAACACCTTTAGCGTTAGTACGAAGATGTCCGCGTGCGCTACCGTCTGGATTCATATTAGGCACAACGTAAAAAACTGCTTTTGATAGAAGCGCAGCTGCATGTGGGTCTTCGTCATCAAGAAGTTTGTGCAGTAGACCTTCAACATACCACTGCGCCATTGTTTCACCTGGGTGTTGACGTGCTGTGATCCAAATGGTTTTCTTGTCTTCACTTGGCTCACCAATTTTAAGCACACTCATATCGCGGCCATCGAGTGTTTCACCAAGCGTTATTAATTGGCAAGCGCCTTGGCTTTGTGCCCAAGATAATAAATCTAAATGGCGGTCGTAACTGTATGGCGCAAAGTAAGCAAAATATACGCTGCCGCACTCTGGTTCAATTTCAAAGCTTAATGTGCCATTTTCATAGCTTGATGGTACACGAAACCATGTTTGGCGGTCATATGATGCAACGGCTTGGTACCCTTCCCAACCATCTGGGTAAGCTGATTTATCAAGCTCATTAATATTTAACTTATGCAATTGGTAAGGTGTTGTTTCAAGACGAAAGTGAAACCACTGATAAAATTCAGACTGGTGATCTTTATTAATTTCTAATTGAATATTTAAAGGATCGGTGGCTTCAATAACTTTGATATTACCACTGTCGAAATTGCTGCTGATTTTCATGAAAAAACCTTTAGGTTGAATAAGTTTATCTGCTTATTAATTCACAGAACTGACATTATTTTATAAATAGTAAAACGAATGTGCATCTTCTTAATTAAAGCCTATCACAAGGCATACGCTTTAAAAATAATACACGACCAAAAAAGCCAGCAACATGCTGGCTTTTAAGTCACTGCAAATAAATTAGCGAGGTAAGCTTGGGAATGACACTTCGGCCATATCGCGCATACAACGAACTACCTGGCAGCTGTAACCAAACTCATTGTCGTACCATACATATAAAACAATACGGTTATCTTCAACAATTGTTGCTTGTGAATCAACAACACCTGCGTAACGGCTACCTACTAAATCGGTAGATACAATTTCCGTTGATGCAGTGTAATCAATTTGATCACGTAAGTCTGAATGAAGTGCTGTATCGCGTAAAAATGCGTTTAGCTCTTCAACTGATGTGCTTGTTGCTAAGTTAAGATTTAAAATAGCTAGCGACACATTAGGTGTAGGTACGCGGATTGCGTTACCTGTTAACTTGCCTTCAAGCTCTGGTAATGCTTTTGAAACCGCTTTTGCAGCACCTGTTTCAGTAATTACCATATTGAGTGCTGCGGCACGGCCACGGCGCTCTGCTTTGTGGTAGTTATCAATAAGGTTTTGATCGTTCGTGTACGAGTGTACAGTTTCAACATGGCCATTATTGATACCAAACTTATCGTTTAATGCTTTAAGCGTTGGTGTAATTGCATTGGTTGTACAGCTTGCTGCACAAACAATTTTATCTTCAGGTAAAATATCTTTGTTATTAACACCATATACGATGTTTTTGATATTGCCTTTTGCAGGAGCTGTTAATAATACTTTTGCAGCGCCCTTACACTCTAGGTGCTGGCCAAGGCCCGCTTCGTCTTTCCAAATACCGGTGTTATCAACAATTAATGCATTGTCGATACCGTATTGAGTGTAATCAATTTCGCTAGGAGAGTTAGCGTAAATAACTTGAATGTAGCTACCGTTAGCTTTAATTGCATTGCGTTCTTTATCAATCGTGATTGAGCCATTGAATGGACCGTGAATTGAATCACGACGCAGTAAGCTTGCACGCTTTTCAAGATCCCCATCTTTACCACCACGCACAACAATAGCGCGCAAACGTAAATCTGAATATGGACCTGATTTTTCAATTAATAAACGCGCTAATAAACGACCGATACGACCAAAACCATACAATACTACATCGCGTGGCTCTTTCGCTGGTGAGTCTGTTATTTCTGCAAGTTCATCTTTTACAAACTCTTCTACTGAACGACCTTTTGCGGCTTCAGTGAACAAATAACTATATGCAAGCTTACCAATATCAATACGTGCTGAGTTTAACTCCATTTTGCTGATAGCTTCTAAAAATGGGAAGCTTTCGCGCAAACGTAATTTAGTGCCTTCAAACTGAGCAACGGTTTTGTGAGATTTGATAATATCGATAGTACTGGCATTTACGAGAGGACGGCCATATACAGCGATTTCGATACCACGATTACGGTAAAGCTTACCAATGATTGGTTGCATGCTTTCTGCGTAATCTTGGCGCTCTTGCCAACTATTTGTGTATTCTAACTCGTGAGATGAGGTCATTTTATTTACCTAAGTTTATCATTTTGAACGGATAGCCTTTAAAAATGCACTATATTTTGAGAGTAATGCACTTCAGGCAGGGCTATTCTAATTTAAACTGAAGTTATTCTCTACTGTTAGGCGTTAAATGATTGCGTTAGAATAACAAAGTAAATATTCATTTGGGGTTAAGGAATGCTTAAAAAAGCAAGTGTACTATTGGGTTTGCTAACATTGGCAGGGTGTGAAGAACCGTTAACACTCGCACAAGTGTGCAAAGAAACACCTGGCTTTTGTAGCGACTTAAACAAAGACAGTCACTGCAAGGATGAGCGTTCTGATGTAATTATCAAACGCTACATAGAATACAAAGACCCTACTGATGAAAATAAATACCAATTACTCAAGGACTTTGAATCTTATAACCAATGCATAACTTTGGCCGCTAAAATTGAACATATTAAGTTAAAAGCTAAAAAAACGTCACGTATTGATGGTCAATTAACGAGTATTAAAGAAATGACTCGGTTATATCAAGATACCCAAAATACAAACCACCCAGGTTTGCTCTACTACCAATGGTCACGAAATAACAACCAAAGTGCGTTGACTAAATTATTGGCTATAGAAAATGATAAAAGTGTAACGCAAAGTGCCGAAATGCAATTTTTTTTAGCATCGTACTATATTAAATTTGATGATGAAAAAACCATTGATTTACTTTATAAAACTCTAGAGCTCAATAAAAAAGACAACATACCGAATCCGGAAGTGTATACATCACTTATTAGTCTTTTTTATAAACATGATAAGTTTAAGCACGCATATATATTTTCTAAAGTAGCGCAAATGTCGGGGATTGAAAATATTGATGTATTTGAAATTGAGCAGAAATTAGTCGCAAATGGTAAAAGCTTAGATAGCCTAGATGTACTTGCAGAGCAAACATTTCAGCAAATAATGGCAGGTGATTTTGTATCTCCTCGAGAGTTTTAATTTATAATCGCAAAAATAACCTAATACCAATCTGCTTATGTATGGGGTCTATTTAACGTTAAGGAAATTACGCTAGAACTAGGCAAAAATTTTGTATCTAGTTGTTCTAGATAAAAATATTTTAACGACGTTATAGTGTTATTTAATTCGTTAAATTGATCAAAGATTTATGCAGGTTGGTATAATTTAATAACTAGGTTATTCAGGCAAATAAAAAGGCAGCTTACGCTGCCTTTTTTTATTTTGCTTTGCTTGTGCCCACTTCTACGCGGGTTTTAAGCTTTTGACCTGGTCGAAAAGTCACCACGCGACGTGCCGAAATAGGAATATCTTCGCCTGTTTTCGGGTTGCGGCCTGGTCTTTCTTTTTTGTCTCGAAGATCAAAGTTACCAAATCCAGAGAGCTTAACTTGCTCACCTTTTTCTAGCGCTGAGCGGATTTCTTCAAAAAACGCTTCAACTAAATCTTTGGCATCTTTTTTATTGATCCCGAGCTTTTCAAATAGGTGTTCAGCTATGTCGGCTTTAGTAAGCGCCATATCTAGTCCCTCAACGATGCATTAAACTGTTCGGCCAATTCGGCCACCACGTTATCAACTACTAGATTGATATCTTTCTCTTCGAGTGTTCTATCAACCGCTTGCAGTGTTAGAGCAATCGCCAAACTCTTATAATTTGGCTCAATACCTTTGCCCTTATACACATCGAATAAGTTTAGGTCAACCAATTGATTTCCGCCAACTTTTTCGATCACGCTTAAAATGTCGCCAGATTTAACGCTGTCTGCCACTAAAATCGCGATGTCGCGGCGATTTGAAGGGAATTTAGACACCCCTTCGGCTTGCGGTAAATTTCTTTTTTCTATTGCTGACATTTCAATTTCAAAAACAAAAGTTGCGTTGTTGATATCTAACGACTTTTGAGCTTGAGGATGTAAAGCACCAAAAAAACCAACCTTTTTACCATCAACATATATTACTGCTGATTGACCAGGGTGAAGTCCATCTGACTGCTCGGCTTTAATTTCAAAGCGAGTAATGTCATTGGTAATTGCAAGTAAGGCTTCAACATCACCTTTTAAATCGTAAAAATCAACATTGCGTTTTTCTTCAACCCAATGTTCACCATTTACAAGACCCGTAATAACACCGCCAATAACCGGTACTTGGTAAACACCATTTTCTGCACTTTCGTCGCTTATAAATTTAAGACCATGTTCGAATAAACGAATACGAGGCTGTTGGCGATTTTGGTTATACGCTACAGACGCTAATAAACCCGGCATTAAACTTACACGCATTGCTGACATTTCAATTGAAATAGGATGCGGTAATACCATTGCTTTACACTCTGGGTGTAAAATAGCTTGTGCTTTAGGGTCTACAAAGCTGTACGTAATTGCTTCTTGGTAACCACGAGTCACTAACGTATTGCGGAACTTGCTAAGCGCAATAGTTGCTTCGTTATGTGTCGTCATTTTAAGTTTTGCAGTTGGTGCAACATTTGGAATGCTGTTGTAACCGTAAACACGTGCTACTTCTTCAATTAAATCTTCTTCGATGCGAATATCAAAACGGTAGCTTGGTACGTCCGCACTCCAGCTTTCATTTTCTACTTTAACATCAAGACCTAAACGCGTAAGAATATCTGTTACTTTAGCATCTTCAATATGATGACCAATAACACGGTCTAAACGTGCACGACGAAGACGTACTTCAGTCACTTTTGGTAGTTTATCAGCCGCAACAGCTTCAACTACTGGACCTGCTTGACCACCCACAATTTCAAGAAGAAGTGCTGTTGCACGTTCCATTGCATCGTGTTGTAGAGCAAAATCAACACCGCGCTCATAACGGTGTGAAGCATCAGTGTGTAAACCGTAGCTACGTGCTTGTCCTGCAATTGCTACAGGATTAAAAAATGCGCTTTCAAGTAATATATCAGATGTTTTATCTGTAACACCTGATTGCTCCCCACCAAAAATACCCGCAATTGCAAGTGCTTTATTATGATCGGCTATCACAAGTGTTGTGTCGTTTAATTTAGCGGTATTACCGTCTAATAAAACAAGTTCTTCGCCTGCGTTTGCACTACGAACTTTAATACCACCTTCAATCGCATTTAAATCAAACGCGTGCATTGGGTGACCAAGTTCAAGTAATACATAGTTAGTAACATCAACTACAGGATCGATAGAACGTACGCCACTACGACGTAATTTTTCAACCATCCAAAGTGGTGTTTCAGCATCAAGGTTAATGCCCTTTATCACACGGCCAAAGTAACGAGGACATGCATCTTCGTTAACTAGCTCAATTGATACTTTGTCATCAATTGTTGGCGTAACCGCTGGGATATCTAATACATTTACGTCAATGCTATTTAAAACACCTACTTCACGAGCAAGGCCTTTAATACCTAAACAATCACCACGATTTGGTGTTAAGTCAACATCTATAATATTGTCATCAAGACCTAGGTAGTCACGTAAATCAGTGCCTACTGGTGCATCACTTGGCAATTCCATAATGCCGTCGCCTTCTTCGCTAATACCTAGCTCAACAAAAGCACATAGCATTCCGTTTGAAGGTTGGCCGCGTAGTTTGGCTTTTTTAATTTTAAAGTCACCAGGAAGTACAGCGCCCACAGTTGCAACAGCAACTTTAATACCTAAACGACAATTTGGTGCACCACACACGATATCAAGTAGCTCATCGCCACCTACGTTAATTTTGGTAACACGAAGTTTATCTGCATCAGGGTGTTGACCACATTCAACAACTTCACCAACAACTACGCCATTAAATTTGGCAGCAGCAGGCTCAACACCATCAACTTCTAGACCAGCCATTGAAAGCTGTTCCGAAAGAGCTTGCGTATCAATAGCAGGATTAACCCACTCTCTTAACCACTTTTCACTAAATTTCATTTTATTGTTTCACTCTTAACGGAACTGGTTCAGGAATTTTAAGTCATTTTCGAAAAATGCACGCAAATCGTTTACGCCATAGCGCAACATTGTTAAACGCTCTACACCCATGCCAAAGGCAAAGCCGGTGTATTTTTCTGGGTCAATGCCCACAGACTTAAGTACATTGGGATGTACCATGCCGCAGCCTAGTACTTCTAACCACTTACCGTCTTTACCCATAACATCTACTTCAGCTGAAGGTTCTGTAAATGGGAAGAATGAAGGACGGAAACGAATTTCCATATCCTCTTCAAAGAAGTTACGTAAAAAATCATGCAAAATACCTTTTAACTCCGTAAAGCTAACATCGGTATCAACCATTAAACCTTCAACCTGGTGGAACATTGGTGTATGTGTTTGGTCGTAATCGTTACGGTATACACGTCCAGGTGAAATAATGCGCAGTGGTGGCTGCTCAGTTTCCATAGTACGAATTTGCACGCCACTAGTTTGTGTGCGTAGTACTAATTTAGGATTGAAATAAAAGGTATCATGATCAGCACGTGCTGGATGGTGCTCAGGGATATTTAGCGCATCAAAGTTATGAAAATCGTCTTCGATTTCTGGACCAGATTTAACTTCAAAACCTAACTCACCAAAAAAGCTTTCTATACGCTCAATAGTGCGCGTAACTGGGTGTAAACCGCCGGTAGGCATAACACGTCCTGGCAGAGTTACATCTATAGTTTCAGCAGCTAGCTTTTCTTCAAGTGCTTTACTTGCAAGCAATTCACGCTTTTCGTTAATAGCAACTTGCACATCTTGTTTAGCTTGGTTTATAACTTGGCCTGCTTCTTTACGTTCTTCAGGTGCTATTTTACCTAACGTTTTAAGTAAGCTAGTGATTTCGCCTTTTTTACCAAGGTAATTAACCCTGATATCTTCTAACTGCGCTATTTCACTGGCACTGGCTACCGCCTCAAGTGCTTGCGCTAATATGTTTTCTAAGTTCATTCGATACCTGATCTTTCACAGAAGGTGATTGCTTAAGAGCGTGTTGGCCTTTCAAGATTGCTTTACAACAGTGTGGTTGGTTATTAAATAAGGTTAAGCATTGGACTGTAGTTTCCTACATAAGTGATGCAATAACGCTAAATAAAGACCAAACACATGCAGTTTGAAGTGTTTATCTCGGAGGCTACGTTCTTTGTTGTTCGGGTTTCGCATATAAATACTACGCTAAAGCCCTCACGACGCGATTAAAGCACTCTTAAATTAAACAAATTCCAATCAGGAAAGGTAAACACGCTCTGATAATAGCTTATGATAACTGAAAGCAGGGTCTAGATTCTAGACCTACTACAGCTTTAACGTTGATTTTATAAAAGGAATAGTTAATTTTCGCTGTGCAGCCATAGATGCATGATCTAATTCGTCGAGTACATCTAATAAAGCTCGCATATCACGGCTTAAACGGGTTAATAAAAAGCGTGCACACTCATCACTTAATTCAAGGCCGCGCATGTGAGCGCGCTTAACAAGCGCTTGTGCTTTATCGTCATCACTCATAGAACGAATTTGAAAGGTTGTTCCCCACGTTAGACGAGACTCTAAGTCAGGCAGAGATATATTGAGCATGCTAGGAAGTAAATCAGCAGTTACTACTAACATTTTACCGGGTTCGTTAAACCGGTTAAAGAAGTTAAATAGTGCTTTTTCCCACGCATCATTCCCTGCAACTAAATGCACGTCATCAATACATAGAACATCAAGCGCTTCTAAACCGTCTAATACCATGGGTCCAAAGTCAATTACTTCGCGCATAGACAGCAACATATTAGATAAGCCACGCTCTTGTGCTTTTATGCAGGTTGCATATAAAAGATGAGACTTGCCCGAATCACCTAAACCACATAGGTATGTATACTGAAACGTTTTTGCTAATTTGGAAAAGCTATCTTTTAGGTGATTAACCTCCAAAGAGTCTTCTCCCCCAAAATACGATGCAAATGTTTCGTCATCCGGTAAAGTAACCGGTAGTGCCATTTGCATCGGCTCAGACATTAGCATTATGGTGTTACCCATTGATACTCTAAGCTATTTTTATCAACAACATGATAAAATGCGCGTGGATCCTCATAATCTTTAAATGAAGAGTCTAACCCTAACCCTTTTTTAAGATCACTCAAGTTACCAGTATGATTTAATTTAAATTCAACAAATTCCGGTGTTTTACGAACAATTTTGACTTGCGTAACAACACTTATGCTCAATAATCTTCGTTTCGCTAATTCTATATCAACAAAACTTTGTGTGCCTTTTAGCGTGAGCGTAGCAGTTGCTTGTTCATAATAAGCATTTGGGTCAATTGCATACTCGCTTGCAAGGCCTCGCGCTAAGGTGTCAATCATCTGGCTAACTATTTGCTGCTTATCGCCCGTTAATCTATTTGAATCAAATTGATCATCATTAGTAAAACGCCAATCTAAAATCCAATTTTCGCTATCAGCTTCTTTATACATTCTTGCTGTAATACTTCGCTCAGCACTGTAGCGTCTAGAGGCCTCTTCTACTGGTTCAGAAAAGTTACCCCATACCTCAGGAATACCTACTAGACGTCGATCTTGTAAATCAAGTAATGGAACAACGACAGGTAAACCACGACGCCCTGCTTTGTCATAAATTAACTGCTCTAACTGCGGGTAACTTTCTTGTGTTACTAATTCTCTGCGCCAATTGTCTTCAATACCTAACCATATTGCGACTAATGGACGTTGTACTCCCCATAAAGGTAAGTTTAACTCTTTGATTAGCGCGTTGATCTTTCGAGCTTCAAATTTAACAACGAGTTTCAATTGTCCATTTGCTCTCTCGTCATATTCAAACTTAAGCATATAATCAGAAATATCTTTAGTACGTTGCTGCGCTAACTTATTTTGATCCGCAGTTTCATCACCGCTTACTTTCACTAAAACATTAAGCAAAGCTTTTCGACTCGCAGCTAATCGAGTATCTCGTGTTTTGTCATCCACTTTTAAAATATCTTGATATAGATCAGTTACTTCAACTGCCGACACAGAAAAACAAAATAAAATGGATATGGCGCTAATTAATAATCTATACACAGGCTGTTAGTTCTTGGTTTTAAACTGATTTGATCCTAAATCAAAGACAGTAACAAAGCAAAATTAAATTTGTTATCTAAGGAAATGAGAGTAATTAGCTTTTATAAAAAATAAAAAAGATTAAATTAACTTCAGGAGTCGCTAAGCTCACCCGACCTACGTGATGGTGTTGATGTGAATGTGTGTTAATTGCGCGCATTTCACTTTTCTTCAGACGTAAAAAAGCCCGACTATTTCTAGTCGGGCTCTCTACAATTTGAAGTCGGTGCGGGATGTCGTAGTGCCCACAGCGGTGGAGAGTCACAGTGAAATGCTACACTCTCTTTGTGTCTTGAGTCGCTGCGCTCGCCCGGCCTACGAGATGGGTGTTGCTGTGAGTGGATGATAATTGCGCACATTTTACTTTTCTGCAGACGTAAAAAAGCCCGAATCGTTAGATTCGGGCTTTCTAAAATTTGAAGCCTGGTAATGTCCTACTTTCACATAGCAAATGCTACACTATCATCGGCGCTGTTTCGTTTCACTACTGAGTTCGGCATGGAATCAGGTGGGTCCAAAACGCTATTGTCACCAAGCA
>NZ_JACJDR010000028.1:0-26294 GCF_014163655.1 Pseudoalteromonas sp. SR45-1
AAGACACAAAGAGAGTGTAGCATTTCACTGTGACTCTCCACCGCTGTGGGCACTACGACATCACAAGGCTTAAAATTGTAGAGAGCATGACTAGAAATAGTCGGTTTTTTTACGTCTGCAGAAAAGTAAAATGTGCGCAATTAACACACACTCATATCGCGACGCAAAGATAGTGTAGCATTTCACTGTGCCTCTCCACCGCTGTGGGCACTACGACATCCTACTGCGCGTAGCGCACCGACTTTAAATTGTAGAGAGCCCGACTAGAAATAGTCGGGCTTTTTTACGTCTGCAGAAAAGTAAAATGTGCGCAATTAACACACTCATAGCAGCTTCATCACGTAGGTCGGGCGAGCGTAGCGATTCCCGATGTCAAAAGCATAAAAAAACCTCCGCTCGACAATGAGTGGTAGCATTTGTACTGTGGGTAAATAATACCAATTGGTTTAACATCTGACCTAATATAAAAGCGTTAATTATCTGGTCTTGTGATAAGTATTGAACATGACCTTTAAGCCTTTATATACGCTTTAGGTAGGTTACTGAAGAGAATAAAAATAGAGGTTAATACAGAGGTTTACGCATAGAACTTAAATCTAATGGGCATGTGGTTTTTAAATAATAGTGTTCATGGAGTGCCTATCTAAACTTGCAGTATAAACTACCCTTCATTAATTGTTTTATAGCATGATAGGCGGTTAGGGGCTGCTTTAATTTCATATGTACTGAGCGTTATTAATTTTTAATCCTAAGATTAACGAAGGCCATATACTTTATATTAGAAAACTATCGACAAGACTTACTGAAAAGCAATTCATGTACTCCTTCAACTAAAGTTTATTTTGTATTCTCTTGGTTCTAACTAACCACCTATATACGCCGATAATGAACAATGCAGCAGATCCGAAGCCACTTAACACCCAAATGACTTTTAAAATGTTACCGCCAATGCTGCCGTCATGTAGAGGGTGCATCCAGTTTTTTATTTTACTAGCCGTACTTTGCTTATCTATATTAAACACGCTCTCTAACTTTCCTGTAAGTGCATTAACCTCTATATAGCTATGTGGAAAGCGATATGAAGGATCGTTTACAGTTTGAAATCTTAATCTGTAAATAGCATTTAAGTTTGATGGTGTTTCAATCCAAGCTAAACGCGCATTCGGTAATGCTTTTTCAGCTATTAATACCGCTTGTGATAAAGGAATATCGGTTTGTTTGCTCGGTTGAATTTGTGTTTTTGGTGGGGAGTTTATATCGCTAACTAGAGCGGTTAATATAGGATCTGTTTGTTTTGGAATAGCGAGCATAACACCTGTAACAGTTAAAGCTAGTAGCGGTATGCAGAAGGTTAAACCAATTAGTTTATGCCAGTCGTATAGCAAACCTATTTTAGAGCTACGAGATTTAAATTTTAGTGCCTTTACCCACTGCCCAGGCTTTGGAAACCAAGCAAAGAATCCAGAGATAAGAAGAACTATTGAGGCTATGCCTATATAGCCAAGGACGAGAGTGCCCGTTGCTCCTGTTAGTAATGAAAAATGTAAGTTGTACATCCAAGTTACTAAGTATTTTCCCCAATAGTTTTTACGTATTACTTTATCACTACTGCTAGATAGCCATACCATTAAGGGGGCAAAGCCTTGCTCTTTTGTTTCTGTTGGATTGTAGTATCGCGCGGGAATTACTGAGTTTATACCTGTGTTTTCTAATCGCCATGGCCCTTGCTTTGAAGGGAAATTGGCTCTTAGCGTATTATATGCTTGATCCCAATTAGGCGTTTTTATGTTTGTAGTAGCGTCATTTGCTGGATTTAGCAGTAAGTCTATTTGCGGATAGTAAACTAATATAGAGCCAGAAAGAGTGATAATAGTAAGTAAAACACCTACTGATAGGCCTAAGTATAAATGTAACCGCCTGAATGTTTTTCGCCATGAAAGCTTTAGTGTCATTAATTAAATAGCCGTAATGAGTAATGCAGGTTTATTGGGCATTAAGGAATGATTAATTACGCGGTATATTATATGGTTTTTGATATGAGTTGTGCGGCATTTTGTCGCACTTATTAAATTAGGTATTTAGAAAGTAAAACGCCAGCCCTTGGCTGGCGTTAAAATACAAGCTTGAAGCTTATTTAAGCTTTAGGCCCTGCATTTTTTATATCGTCTGATACGTCATACTTAGCAAAGTTTTCAGTGAAGTCAGCGGCAAGTTTTGCTGCATATTCATTGTACTTAGCTTTATCTTCCCACGTATTTATAGGATTAAGTAAGTTAGTATCTACACCAGGAACGGCTACCGGTACATCTAGGTTTAAAACATCAATGTGCTGAGTTTCAACACCGGCTAATTTACCAGATACGATTGCATCAACTACTGCGCGAGTAGTCGGAATATCAAAGCGCTTACCTGTGCCGTAAGGACCGCCAGTCCAACCTGTATTGACAAGGTATACTTTAGCGCCAAACTCGCGTACGCGCTTCATAAGAAGCTCAGCGTAAACACCTGCAGGACGTGGGAAGAATGGCGCACCAAAGCAGGTTGAAAACGTTGATTCAATATCGCTAGTAGAGCCAATCTCAGTTGAGCCAACTTTAGCTGTGTATCCACTTAAAAAGTGAAAAGCAGCAGCTTCTTCGCTAAGAACAGATACCGGTGGTAATACACCGCTTACATCACAAGTTAAAAATACAACAGCTTTTGGTTCGCCTGCGCGGTTTTCTACTTTACGTTTTTCAACATGTTCAAGTGGATATGCTGCACGGCTATTTTGAGTAAGGCTAGTGTCGTTAAAATCTGGAACGCCTTTTTCATCTAGCACTACATTCTCTAAAATAGTACCAAAGCGAATTGCATTCCAAATTACAGGTTCGTTCTTTTGTGACAGGTCGATACATTTAGCATAGCAACCGCCTTCAATATTAAACACGCTTCCAGGTGCCCAACCGTGTTCGTCATCACCAATTAAAAAGCGAGTAGGATCTGCTGAAAGAGTTGTTTTGCCCGTACCAGATAAACCGAAGAATAATGCTGTATCACCTGCTTCACCAACGTTAGCAGAACAGTGCATTGGTAATACACCTTTTGCTGGTAGTAGGAAGTTTTGTACAGAAAACATCGATTTTTTCATTTCACCGGCGTAGCGCATACCTGCTAGTAATACTTTACGCTGTGCAAAGTTAATAATAACGGTGCCATCGCTATTTGTGCCATCACGTTCCGGCTCGCATACAAACGAAGGAACGTTCATTACTTGCCATTGTGGTAAGTTTGAGGCGTTATAGTTTTGTGGTTCGATAAACATGTTTTTGGCAAAAATATGGTGCCACGCTGTTTCTGTAGTTACGACTACAGGTAGATAATGCTCAGGGTCAGCGCCAACTTCTAGGTGAGAGGTGAAGTGGTCATTACTTTGAACATGTGCTTCTACGCGAGCCCATAATGCGTCAAATTTTTCTGCATCAAATGGGCGGTTAACGTTGCCCCATTGAATGTCATCTTGAGTTGTTGCTTCTTGAACAATAAAACGATCTTTTGGTGAACGGCCAGTTCGTTTTCCTGTAATTGCAACAAAAGCACCATTTGCGGCTAAAGTACCTTCGCCACGGCGGATCGCATGCTCGACAAGTTCAGCTGCGGTTAAATCGACAAAACGTGTAGCGCCTGTAGTCATGTTTATACCTAACTATGTGTGAGAGTTTGAACGGGATAGCTCTGGGGTTATCAGTGCCCTTAAGCTGAAATTATAGTAACAGAAGGTTTTGAGATATTCGAGCCCGTAAAGCCTCTAAAAACACATATATTTGCTAAAAAACATGAATAATTTCAATGATACCGGTGTCAGTAAATTAACAAAGTTCATGACACCGGTATCATCTTTTTATAATATAAAACCGCATATTTTGCGGCTTTAATTACTATATATAAATGAAGCTGAACATTTAGTTGAAAATGCTTTTTATGTCTTGTTCGTTAAAAACATACTCTTTTAAACAGTAATGACAGTTAATGTTAACAGTCCCTTTCTCAGCTACATCTTTGAGTAGTTCTTCTTGTCCAATATTAACAAGTGCAGTAATTGTTTTATCACGACTACAACCACATTTGAATTTAATAGCTTGAGGTTCAAATACGCGAGGATTATCTTCGTGATAAAGACGTGTAAGAACAGTGTTCGCATCTAAGTGTAACAACTCTTCATTTTTAATCGTGTTACTTAATGCTTCTAGGTGTGCAAAGTCTTCAATTGATTTTTGTTTATCAACTGGAAGCACTTGTAAAAATAGACCACATGCTTTTGCGCTACCTTCAGTAGTGTCAGTTGCAAACCAAAGACGTGTTTTTAGCTGCTCAGATTGCTCAAAGTAACTTTCGATACATTCACTAAGAGTATCATGCTCTAGCGGCACTATACCCTGGTAGCGTTCACCTTTTTCAGGGGTAATAGTGATTACCATATAGCCTTGGCCAATAAGCTCTTTTACAGTTGTGCCCGTAATTTCGCTTTGCAGGCGTGCAATACCACGCATATTTTGTTTGTCATCACCATTTATAACAGCATATTTAACTGGGCCATCACCTTGAAGCTGTACAGCAATTTCACCTTCAAACTTTAAGGTAGCAGTAAGTAAACAGGTTGCAACGAGTAACTCACCAAGTAATGCTTTAACAGGGTCTGGGTAATTGTGGTCGGCAATCATTTCATTATAAGCATTCTCGATTTGTACGAGTTCGCCACGAACATCTAGTTCGTTGAATAAATAACGGTGAAGTAAATCTTGTTGCATGAGTGGCTATACCTAACTTGATTTCATTTTTAAAAGTTCGCGTCTTTGCTTTTTATCTGGTTTTTTATCCGGATGAGGAGCAAAAAAACTGTTATTTTTGCGTGCGATGCTGTTTTCTTCGCGTTTAGCAATACTTGCATCAGATTCTTGATACATGGTCTGTGCAATGGGGGCGCTTTGACGTTTTTCAAGCACTGTGAGTATAGTTATCAGTTTTTCATCTACACCCTGAGCAAGTTTTACTTTTGCACCAACATCTACTATTTTGCTCGCTTTTGTACGTTGGCCATTATAATGTACTTTGCCGCCTTGCACCATTTCACGTGCAACAGCACGAGTTTTATAAAATCGTGCAGCCCATAACCATTTATCTAATCGAACTTTTAACTCATCTGCATGGTCTGAGTTGGTATTAGCATTACTTTTTTTACTCATAAGGCATTTCCCCACGTTTTTATAGCTTAAAATTTATCATGAAATCATCGTAGGATGAAGGTATTACAACAGCCGTTTACTTTTTGTACTACTATGTAAAGTTAATTTAATCTGTTTACAAAGTTTAATATTAGTGTGCTTGTTGAAAGAAAAATGAAAGGGTACTATGGGTACGCGCTAACGCAGTAAATTAAAATAAGAACACTATTTATGGAACAGCAAATCCAACAACTAAAACAATTTTTAACGCGGTTACCGCATGCTAAATTAAGTGCATTAGTGACACTGTTAGTTGTTGTTTATCTTGCATTTTTATTATCAAAGCTTGTCTGGCTTTTATGGCCAAAACCACCGATAACTCTGCTTACCCCTACTCATTATGCTAATCAGTCATCTGGTGCGAGTAATAACTCTGCGCAGCATATTGTTGAGCAATTCTTATTTGGTAAAAAAACTGTAACAAACAACAATAATACTGCAAAGCAATCGCAGGTTATAAACAATGCGCCAGAAACACGCTTAAGTATAAATTTAACCGGTATTGTAGCGGTTAATAACGATGATAAAGCAGGTATCGCAATTATTGAATCACAAGGTAAGCAAGTAAGCTATCTTGTTGAAGAAGTTGTATTAGGCACGCGCGCTGAAGTAGCACAAATATTACCTGATCGTGTTATTTTAGGTATTAATGGAGGTTTTGAAACATTAATGCTTGATGGGCTCGATTTTAATAAAACGGTATCTATGCCAGTACTCGCTGCCCGTGATGATGCTGAAATGGGTCCGCAAAAATTAGAGCTAAGTGAACTACAAATAGATGCTACTGCAGATCCAGACGTTAAAGAAGCAATTATAGAAACACGTGAAGAACTGCTCGAAGAGCCAGGCAAATTATTTGACTATATACGTGTTTCACAAGCCATGAATGATGGCGAACTAATCGGATATCGTTTAAGTCCAGGTAAAGAACCTGAACTGTTTAAACAAATGGGATTAAAAAATAACGATTTGGCTATTTCTATAAATGGCTATCAATTAACAGATTTAAAACAGGCTATGTCAGCTATCAACGAGCTGCGTAATAGTACAGATGCCAATATCACTATAGAACGTGATGGTGAACAAATCGATGTGCAATTTAGTCTGCAATAATTTAGCTTTGGAGTTTTAATATAATGGTTCAGGTGCTACACCTCAAAAAAATTAAAAAAGGGTTAGCTAAGTACGCAGCACTTTTTTTGGCGGCAAGTATTTCTTTGTCTGTTTCTGCTGTTGAATATGCTGCTAACTTTAAAGGAACTGATATCAACGAGTTTATTAATATTGTTGGTAAAAACCTTAATAAAACAGTGATTATTGACCCTAACGTGCGCGGCAAAGTAAATGTTCGCAGCTATGAGTTAATGGACGAAGCACTTTATTATCAGTTCTTCTTAAATGTATTGGAAGTTTATGGCTACTCAGCTGTTGAAATGGACAATGGCATAATTAAGATAGAAAAAAGTTCAGACGCCAAAAAATCAAATGTACCACTTATTGACGAAGGTAGTGAAGCTAGCGGCGACATGATGATTACACGTGTTGTACGTGTTAAAAATGTAAGTGTACAAGAGCTTGGCCCTTTGGTTCGTCAATTTAGCGATCAAAAAGATGGTGGCCACGTTGCCAACTTTAATGCGGCTAACGTTATGATGCTAACGGGTCATGCAGCATCGGTTAATCGCTTAGTTGAGATCATTCGCTCTGTTGATCAGGCGGGTGACAAGCGTGTAGACATCGTTAAGCTTAAATATGCGACGGCAGATGATGTTGTCTCTGTGGTAGATAATATTTATAAAGACAGCGGTAAAGGCAGTGTACCTGAATTCTTAATTCCAAAAGTTGTGGCTGATGGCCGAACTAATAGCGTTATTGTAAGTGGTGAAGGCCAAGCACGTACACGTGCTATTGAGCTCATTAAGCGCTTAGATGGTGAGCTAGAAAGCCAAGGTAACACCAAGGTGTTTTACTTAAATTATGCTAAAGCTGAAGATTTAGTCAAAGTATTGCAGGGTGTTAGTAAGTCCCTTGTTGAAGATGCACAAGGCGGTACTACTAAAACTCGTAGCAGAAGCAATAATGAAAGCAGTATAGAGTCTCACCCTGACTCAAACTCATTAATTATTACCGCACAGCCAGACACAATGCGATCACTTGAATCTGTAATTGAACGCCTTGATATTCGCCGTGCCCAAGTATTAGTTGAAGCCATTATTATTGAAGTAATGGAAGGCGACGGGGTTAACTTAGGCCTGCAGTGGATTTCTGAGCAGGGCGGTATGTTGCAGTTTAACAACGGCACTACGGTTCCCGTGGGTTCATTAGCTGTTGCTGCAGAGCAAGCACAAGATACAACCGTAACTAAAACTATCATTGGTACAGAAACTGGAACCGTTACTAGTTATGACGAAACGACTGAGGGTGATTATGATGCGCTTGCTTCATTGCTGAGTGGCATTAATGGTTTAGCGCTGGGCGTTGTTAAAAATGATTGGGGCGCAATTATTCAGGCTGTTGCCACTGATACAAATTCAAATATATTGGCTACCCCTTCTATTACTACAATGGATAACGAAGAAGCCTCTATTTTAGTCGGTCAAGAAGTGCCTATTATTACAGGCTCACAAACGGGCAGTAATAATGCTAACCCATTTCAAACAGTTGAGCGTCAAGAAGTCGGTATTAAACTGATAGTTACGCCACAGATTAACGATGGCTCTGCAGTACAACTTACTATTGAGCAAGAAGTATCGAGTGTAAGTGGTGCAACTGCTGTTGATATTTCAGTTAATAAACGTGCAATTAAAACAACGGTTATGGCCGATGATGGCGGTATGGTTGTACTTGGCGGTTTAATTGACGAAGACGTACAAGAAAGTGTTTCTAAGGTACCGTTATTAGGCGATATCCCTATTTTAGGTCACCTGTTTAGATCAACAAATACAACGCGTCGTAAGCGTAATCTTATTGTATTTATTCGCCCAACCATTATTCGTGATGGTGTAAGCATGAATAAGTTAAGCTTTAATAAATATAACTTTATTCGTGGTGAGCAGTTTAAACAAAAAGAAGATGGTATTGAGTTAATGCCAATGACTGATACGCCTATTTTACCAGAGTGGAATGACGAATTAGTACTTCCACCTACGTATGAAGAGTCTCTACGTAAACAAAATGCACAAGAGCGTAAAGATGACTAATGCGATTCAAGAGATAAACCAAGATGTGGTTCATCCTCAAACGCATAATCAGGATGAGCTATTAACGAGTGATGTGTTAGTTGAGTTACCAGCAAAGCGTTTGCCATTTTCCTATGCAAGACGCGCAGGTGTGTTGCTTGGTAAAAACAAAGATCATCGTATAGTTTACTACCGTGGTGAGCTAGATGTGGAGGTACTATTAGAAGTACGCCGTATCGCAGGCCATGGTTTTACACTTGAGCAATTGGATGATGATAAA
This sequence comes from Pseudoalteromonas sp. SR45-1, assembly GCF_014163655.1. Lineage (NCBI taxonomy): Bacteria > Pseudomonadati > Pseudomonadota > Gammaproteobacteria > Alteromonadales > Pseudoalteromonadaceae > Pseudoalteromonas > Pseudoalteromonas sp. SR45-1. The sequence continues at coordinate 8,721 of NZ_JACJDR010000028.1, forward strand.
TTTGAGCTATTGCTTGAAGCGTCATACCAACGTGATAGCTCTGAAACGCAACAAATGATGGAGGATATTGGCAACGAGGTTGATTTATTCTCACTTGCTGATGAGCTCCCGCAAACTGAAGATTTACTTGCTGGTGACGATGATGCACCAATCATCAAGCTTATTAACGCCATGCTAAGTGAAGCGATTAAAGAAGGGGCTTCTGATATTCATATCGAAACCTTCGAGCAAGAGCTTGTTATTCGCTTTAGGGTCGATGGCGTGCTTAAAGAAGTACTTAAGCCTAATCGTAAACTTGCATCGTTACTTGTATCTCGTATTAAAGTAATGGCTAAGCTTGATATAGCTGAAAAACGTATTCCACAAGATGGTCGTATTAGCTTACGTATTGCAGGGCGTGCAGTTGATGTGCGTGTATCTACAATGCCATCGAGCTTTGGTGAGCGTGTAGTACTGCGTTTACTTGACAAAAACAACGCGCGCTTAAACCTTGAAGATTTAGGTATGACTGCAGAAAATCGCGCTTTGTTTTCAGATTTAATTAGTAAACCCCACGGCATTATTTTGGTAACAGGGCCAACGGGCTCTGGTAAAAGTACCACTTTATACGCTGGTATGAGCCAAATTAACTCACGCGATCGTAATATTCTTACCGTTGAAGACCCGATAGAGTACGAAATTCCAGGCATTGGGCAAACACAAGTTAATGCAAAAGTTGATATGACATTTGCACGTGGTTTACGTGCAATATTACGTCAAGATCCAGATGTAGTAATGGTGGGTGAAATACGCGACCTAGAAACTGCGCAAATTGGTGTTCAAGCGTCACTTACCGGTCACCTTGTTATGTCTACTTTGCATACAAATACCGCATCGGGTGCAATTACACGTATGGAAGATATGGGTGTTGAACCCTTCTTACTTTCATCGTCGTTACTCGGTGTGTTATCGCAACGCTTAGTACGTACGTTATGTAATACCTGTAAAGAAGGTCACACGGCTGATGAGCATGAATGCCAGCTGTTAGGGGTTCCTTTTGAAAGCCAACCGACAATCTATCGAGCGGTGGGGTGTGAAGAGTGTAACTTTAATGGTTACCGTGGTCGTACAGGTATTCATGAGTTACTTGTAGTTGATGAAACCATACGCGAAATGATTCACAACGGTAAAGGCGAGCAAAGCGTAGAAAAATACATTCGTAAGCGCAGCCCAAGTATTCGTCAAGATGGGTGTAGCCGTGTACTGGCAGGCAAAACAACACTTGAAGAAGTATTGCGTGTTACCCGTGAGGAAGGTTAACTATGGCGGCGTTTGAATATCGTGCCTTAGATGGCCGAGGTAAAGAAAAAAAAGGCATTTTAGAAGCCGATACAGCTAAACAAATCCGCCAAACTTTACGTGATCAAAAACTAACGCCGCTTGAAGTTGTTCCTGCGGCGCAAAGTGATAAACAGGTCAAAGGCGAAAAAGCCCCTTTACTCGGTGGCTTTTTTAAGCCGACAATTTCAACCTCAGACTTAGCATTAATTACAAGGCAATTAGCAACACTTATTCAATCGGCACTTCCTGTTGAAGGCGCTGTTATGGCGGTTGCTGAGCAATGCGAAAAGCCGCGTTTAAAGCGGATGCTTATGTCGGTACGCTCAAAAGTAGTTGAAGGTTACACCCTTGCCGATGGTCTTAGTGAGTTTCCTCATGTTTTTGACGATTTATATCGTGCAATGGTAGCCGCAGGCGAAAAGTCGGGTCACCTTGACCAAGTACTTAATCGTTTAGCCGACTATACAGAGCAGCGCCAACATATGCGTAGCCAAATAACTCAGGCTATGGTTTACCCTATTATATTAGTGGTATTTGCAATTGGTATTGTGTCGGTATTACTGGGCACCGTAGTACCAAAAATATTAAAAACGTTTGAAAAAACGAAGCAAGTACTTCCTTGGACAACCGAATGGGTTATGGCAGGCAGTCATTTTGTGCAAAATTATTGGTTTATTAGTTTAATAGCTATTACAGCTATAGCCATTGGTATTAAGCATGCACTTAAGCAGCCTAAAATACGTTTTTGGTGGGATGACCGAGTGCTACATATGCCAGGTATAGGTAAAGTGGCTCGTGGTATTAACACCGCACGTTTTGCGCGTACTTTAAGTATTTTATCGTCAAGCTCGGTACCATTACTTGAAGGAATGCGTATCTCGGGTGGCGTATTAATTAACGAAAAAATTAAAAAAGCGGTTGCAGATGCATCCGACAGAGTGAGTGAGGGTGCAAGCTTAAGAGCTGCACTTCAGCAAACTAAGTTGTTTCCACCAATGATGCTGCATATGATAGCAAGTGGTGAAAAATCAGGTGAACTAGAGCAAATGTTAGAGCGTGCTGCAAATAACCAAGATCGCGAATTTGAGAGCATGGTTAATGTATCGCTTAAACTACTAGAGCCTGCGATGATCGCCTCAATGGCGGTTATTGTATTATTTATAGTAATGGCAATATTACAGCCAATAATGGCGATGAATAAAGCTGTTGGACTTTAAGTTAGAATAAATTTTTAAATATATTAGTGGTTTTACCTAAACCATTTTTACTTAATGTTTTTAGAATAATGAGGTAATTACGTGAATAAACAATCAGGTTTTTCTTTACTAGAAGTGATGGTGGTACTGGTTATCATCGGGATGATTATGTCAATTGTTGCACCTAACATTATGGGTCAGCAAGAAGAGGCTGCTATTGATAAAGCACATCTAGATATCCAGCAATTAGAAGATGCAATGAGCTTATACAAGCTTAAAAATAAGAGCTACCCAAGCACAGAGCAAGGTCTTGAAGCGCTAGTTACCCAAACAAGCATTGAACCGGTTCCAAAACGTTTCCCTGATGGTGGCTTTATTAATGAATTACCAGAAGATCCTTGGGGTAATACTTATCAGTTAATTAGCCCAGGTGAAATTGGCAAGTTTGATATTTTTTCTATGGGCCCAGACGGTGAAGCAGGTACTGATGACGATATCGGTAACTGGGACGAAGAAAAACAATAATGCCTAAGTACACCGTTCTGTATGAACATGTTAATGCTAGAGGCTTGCAATGAAAGCAAGCCTTAAGCAGCGCCATGCAAAAAGCAGAGGCTTTAGTTTAATAGAAATTTTAGTGGTATTAGTGATCATCGCTTTTGCCACCAAAATGGTGGTATATAGCTTAGAAGGCGGTGCTGAGGAGGAGTTAGATACTCAAGCACTAAGGCTGCATACCACCATTAATATGGCATCGGAATTTGCTATTTTAAACCAAGTTGAATTGGGCTTATTAGTAGAAGAAAATACATTAGAGTATTTAGTTTTCGATGGTGAAAAGTGGATTACTTTTGACCGTGAAGATCTTTTTAAACCAATAGAATTAGACGAAAGATTAAAGCTCACTCTTAACTTAGAAGATTTAGCGTGGGCGCAAGATAACCTCTTAGAGCAATCTAACTGGCGCGAGCTTATGAGTGGCGGCGATGAAGACAGTTTACTTGAGCTTAAAAAGTTAAAAATCCCACAAGTACTTATTTTGTCATCAGGTGAGGTAAGCGCGTTTCAACTTATATTAGAGTTAAAAGAGCAAAGCGAGCCTGTGTATTACATTGAAGGTGAATTTACTGCACCAGTAAACTTTCGCCGAGAGCCAGAATAATGAAGCGCACTAAAGGGTTTACCTTATTAGAGGTGTTAGTGGCATTAAGTATTTGTGCCATGGCAGGTATAGCTGCAATGCAAGCAACAAGCGAGCATATACACCACTTAACGACTATTGAAGAGCAAACCTATGCATCTTGGGTCGCCGAAAACGTTATTATTGAACAGCGTACTAAAGGCGAACAATGGCAAGGTAAAAATAACCTTAAAGGTAGCGAAGTAATGGGCGGTGTTGAATGGTTTTGGCAGCAAGAAGTTACAGCTACAGCTGACAAAAGCTTTGTAAAACTAACCATAAATGTTTTTACGGATGAAAAATATGAGCATTCAGCATATGAGTTATCAACGTATTTAAATAAAGGCAAAAAGTAAGTGAAGCAGCGCGGGTTTACATTACTTGAAGTTATGGTTGCACTGGGTATTTTAGCTTTTGTTATTATTGCTACTCATCAAATACTCGAGACGACAACAAGAGCAAAAGATGCCTCCGATGAAAAGATTGCTGAGCTAAATGGATTGCAAACAACATTTAGATTAATGGATCAAGATTTTAGCCAAATGACCAAACGCTCAGTTCGCAATGAGTCGGGTGATGTTCAAGAACAATATTTACTTGCTGGTCGTTACGTTTTAGAAAGCCAATACGATGGTATTGCGTTTGTACGAGATGGCTGGGTAAATCCAATTAATTTATTGCCACGTTCAGAACTACAAGCCGTTGGTTATAGAGTGATAGACGATAACCTTGAGCGTGTTTATCGGGTTTATGTTGATCAGCTTGATAATATGGAACCGCGAGTTCAACGTGTACTAGAAAATGTTGAAGAACTTAAGTTTGAGTTTTTGGATGATAAAAACGAATGGCAAGAACAGTGGGAAATTAAAGCTCTCCCTAAAGCGGTTGCTGTTACGTTGCAACAAATAGAAGCAGAGCCAATTCGTCGTGTATTTTTAGTTCCTGGGCAAGGCAAAGTTGTTGCTACACAAAGTACGGATGTGAATAATGGTTAAGCAGCAATCATCGCGCGGCGCAGCACTTGTTATTGTTTTGTTTATTGTGGCATTAGCGGCTATTTTAGCAGTAGAAATGAGTGCTAATTTAATGGTTCAAGTGCAAAAAAGTACAAACTTGCAAGGTCACCAACAAGCTAAATGGTACGCCTACGGTGCAGAAGAGCTTGCTATTAAAGGGCTAATACAAAGTAAAAAAGATGATGCCGATAAAACAACACTCGATCAAGTGTGGGCAACTCAAGGTGATGCTTCATACCCTGTTGATAACGGCACGTTAAGTGGCAAAATTACTGATTTACAAGCATGTCTAAATTTAAATGCTTTAGCCATAGCGCCAGAAGAAAATAGCGCAAGTAAAACAAACCCTGCACATAAAGCACTATTTGCATTACTTGAAAACATTGAAGATTTACCTGCTGATGAATCAGAAGAGACAATGGCAGATAGCGTATTTGATTGGCTTGATGAGAACAGTATTACGTATCGCTCAGGCGCAGAAGAAGACGAGTACTTATCGCGAGATTTTCCGTATATGACAGCCAATAGCTTATTTGCATCAACATCGGAGCTGCGTTTAGTTAAGGGCTTTAACCCATTAGTGATGGAAAAAGTATTGCCATATGTATGCGTAATACCAGGCAGTACGCTTTTATCAATTAACGTAAATACATTATTGCCAGAGCAAGCGCTCATACTCAGTGCCTTGATAGAAAGCTTAAGCTTATCTGGCGCAGAAGCGGTGTTAGGCGCAAGACCGCAAACTGGCTTTGACACCATCGATGAATTTTTTGAACAGGTGAAGCAGCAAGGCGGTACTAATACTGACTCAATAAAAAGTCTATTTAGTATTAAAAGCGAATATTTTAAATTACAAACGCAGGCAAACTTTGTCGACCTGCGTTTTTCGATGACCACATTACTGCACGCTAAAGATGGCGACGTAACGATACTGGCGCGAAAATTTGGAGGCGTACAGTGACAGAAATACTGTTGATCCGCACGGGTCAAACCGAACAAGAATTACTTAACTGGTTAATTTACTCACCACAAGAACAAGAAATAATAGCCAGTGGCGAGTTACCAAATGCAGAGCATTTAAGTGAGCTAAGCGAAAAAGCACTTACCCGAGAAGTTGTCGTGTTATTACCCAGTGATCAAGTGCAATTAAAAACGGTCGCTTTGCCAACAAAATGGAATCGCAAGCTTGAGCAAGCATTGCCATACATGCTTGAAGAAGATATAGCATGTGACGTAGATGAACTGTTTATAGCTGTAGCGCAGCCGACAATGCTTGGTGAGCAACATGCAATTCGTGTAGCAATGACAGACCGTGAATGGTTTGAACAATGGCTTGCATTATTTGCTGAGCATAATCTATCAGTATACAGAATATTACCCGATGCTTTGTTGTTACCGCTTGCAGATGATGGCGCCGTAACTGCTATTGAGCTCAACAACCAATGGTTGTTTAAGCAAGGGCAATGGCATATTAGTGCGGTTGAATCTAGTTGGTTGAATGGCTATTTATCAGCCATGGGTAACCCCGACATTAAACATTTTAGTCCTGCTAATCAGTTTCCTGAAAGCGTTAACTTACAAGCCCAAACAAGCGATTACGACTTACCTTTAGCATTATTTGCAAAACAGTTAGATAGCGTTAATTTTAACTTACGCCAAGGTATGTATCAGCTTAAAAAACAAAGCGCTTTGTGGTGGGGTTACTGGAAAGGCGCCGCAATTATAGCAAGTGTTGCATTGGTTTCTACAATTACAATAAAAGCTATTGAGTTACACCAACTTAATACACAAGTAGAAGTAGCTAAAGCTCAAGTAGTCGACAGATATCAAATAGCATTTCCGGGAACTAAAGTTCGCCCTAATCTAATTAAAAGCCAAATTAAAGGCGCGTTAGATAAAATACAAGGCTCAAGTGAATCCGGCTTTTTAGACTTAACGACTAATTTGGTTGATGTATTTTCGCAAGTCAGCGAATTTACACCTGAAACACTTCGTTATGACAAACGTCGCAATGAGCTGCGCATTCGTGCACGGGCTAAAGACTTCCAAACTTTTGGTAAAGTAAAAATCATACTTGAAAAGCAAGGTTTAACTGTTGAGCAAGGGTCTTTAAATAATGACGGTGATTATGTCGTAGGTGAAATTAAACTGCGAGGTGCAGTATGAAAAAGCAGTTAATGAAACAGTGGCGTTCGCTTAAAGAGCAAGAACAACAATTGGTAATGGTCGCTGGTGGTGTGTTTATTATTTTTGTTTTAGTAATGGGAATATTTAGGCCATTAAATAACGCGATAGAAAAAGCACAGCAATCTCAAATTAAACAACAAGAGCTATTAGCTTGGGTTGATGACAGTATTGTTAAGCTAAAGGCTGCAGGCAACACCAGTGTTGCTAGCAATACAAACTTAAGCCAAGTGGTAAACTCTACTCGTGGACGCTATAAAATCAATATTAGTAAAATGCAGCCCAGTAGTGATTCACTTCGTTTGACGCTCGACTCAGTAGAGTTTAATCAGTTAATAGAATGGCTAGATGAGCTAGTAAATCAGCATGGTTTAAAAATTGAAAATTTAGATTTAAGTCGCGATGATAAATCAGGCTATGTGCGCGTAAGCCGTTTAGTATTAGAGAATTAATTAATGAAAAAAATAATAACGTTATCGGCTGTCTTTTTAATTAGTTTTATTGTGTTTTGTATTATTAAATTACCAGCCAGTATTGCGCTTGATATAGCAAAGCCGTATTTTCCAAAGCAATTAGAAGTTGGGCAAACTGTAGGCACTGTTTGGCAAGGTCAAATGATGCAAGTTCGTTTTGATGGTGAGCAGTTAAATAATGTGCGTTGGGATATTGCAGGCTGGAAATTATTTACAGGCAAACTAAATGCGAACATAAAATTTGGTAATCCACGAGAACGCAGTGATATTTCGGGTTACGCAGATGTAAGTTATGGGTTTTTTAATAAAAAAGTAATAGTGACTGATGCCCTAGTGCGCTCAACAGTAGAGCGTGCAATGCAACGTGTGCAACTTCCTCTGCCTGTTACCGCTAAAGGGCGTGTGATATTAGAACTTGATGAATACAGCTCAGGCGCACCTTATTGTGATTCACTAAAAGGTGAAATAGCGAGCCCTAATATTGATGTTCAAGGCTTAAATGGATGGTTTAATATTGGTCCTCTAGCTGGTAAGTTAAGCTGTAAGTCGGGTGATGTTGCTATATTAATTGACCCAGATAATACGCTTGGCCTTGAGGCAGATGCTACACTTAAAGCTAATTTCGACTTCAGAGTGGCAGGTTATGTAAAACCAGATGCCAGCTTACCTAAAGATGTACATGATGCGGTTAAGTTTTTAGGCCGACCAGATAACCAAGGTCGCTATCCGCTCAACTTTTAATGTTTTAATATAAAGAGTTTTAATGCAAATACCCCAATTTACTGAGTTGCACGCAAAGCAGCTCAGCTCATTTTTAAATACCCAATCTCAAGCAATGACCCTTGTACAAAGCCAAGGCTATTTATTTGGTGTAATTTGTTCGCCCAACCCATTAGATGTGCATGAGTGGCTTGAGCAGATATTGCCAAACACAGCTAATGATTTAGATGAAGAAATGCTTTTTTTGTTTATGGCGCTTTATCACAAAATTAGTGAGCAGGTGTTCGAAACTGGATATAAATTACCAGACACATTTGATGCTGAATTTTGTAAGTCGTGGAGTAAAGGCTTCTTAGTTGCAACGAAAGCTTATGCAGAACCTTTGTTAAATGCACCGCAATTAGACGTTGATTTTAAACAAGCACTAGAAAGTGCGTTAAGCACACTAAGCTTTTTTGCACTTGACCAGCTAGCAATAGCTCAGATTGCCAAACAAAATAACATGACAATAGAAGCTTTGTGTCAGTATCAGTATGAATCTATGGGTGACTTTGCATTAGGGTTTGCTGAACTAATTGAAGTGGTCGCAATTAATAGCGGCTTGATAACCGACGAGAGTTGGGAAGAGTAATTATTAATACTAGGCGCTTAGTTTAATCTAAGTGCCTAGCTCTAATATAATATCCGTACAGCCTTGTTTGCACTTTACTATGCCTTTACCAGGCTCGCTGGTGGCTAAATCAAGTGTTAAAACCCCATTACACTTCTCACACTTTAATGTTTTGCCTTGCGCTAATTGCTTGAGCATATTGCGCTGCTTATGAAATGAGTCGCTTGCTTTTTTATTTAATCCTGAAAAATCCACTACTTTGCTCGCTTTTGTTCTAATGCTTCAGTCACTATTTTACATACCGTATTTAAACGGTCGTCATAAAAATAAAGGTTTAAGTCACGCTCACGACAATAGCGTAGGTGAAATAACTGAACAGAGTCATCTGTTGTAAACGTTTTTTCTACATATTCACCTTCAGATTCAGATAGTTTAAGTTGACTGCTGATCCTATTTTTCGCCATATTTGCAGCGGGGCTTCTGTTGACCTTGCTTGCATCACTTAAAAAGCCAATGCCTTCACCTAGTAACCTTTCGCGAGGTTCTTTTATAAGTGGGTGATCAATTGTAAAAAAGGCAAGGATCACAACTACCAAAATAATAAATTTTTTCATGGATACATAAACCTTGATCTAAGTAGGGTTGAATTACCATGCAGTGTAATAAACTGCATTTTAAAAGCAAGTAACTGGGATGAATAAATTATTAGCAATCTATGCCAGTAATTTTAACCAACATTGTTATAATGATTAACAGCAGTCAGATATTTCTGAAATATCTGAAAGTATTCGAGAAGGCAATTTATTAAAGTAAATATGCCTAGCAAGTAACTTGCTAACTTTAAGTATAGAGTACTTGAGTATTGCTGGATTTTTATTTCCAAGCGGCGTTGAGGAACTTCGATGGACAAGCAAATTAAAGTAAAGAATATCCCTGTAGAGGTGAAAATCCAAAAACCGGATTTAAGCCGTCAAGATGATAGGTTCAATCCCCGAAATCGTATTTATGTGCGTGCTGTAAAAGGCCTACATCAATTACTTAGACAGCGCATTGGCTTTTTAGGCCTGCTTGCGTTTATGTTACTACCTTGGATTAATTTTAATGGCCAGCAAGCTGTGCTGTTTGATCTAATTGGTCAAAAATACAATATTTTTGGTTTAACGCTATGGCCTCAAGATTTTACTATATTAGCGTTTATTTTTATGTTGGCAGCATTTGCGTTGTTTTTAGTGACCACCTTCTATGGACGGGTGTGGTGTGGCTATACATGTCCGCAAACTGTTTGGACTTTTATTTTTATTTGGTTCGAAGAAAAGCTTGAAGGCACGGCTAATCAACGTAAAAAACTCGATCAACGACCCATGAATTTTGATAAGTTTTGGCGTAAGACGGCAAAGCATACTAGTTGGGTATTGTTTTCGTTGTATACCGCAATTTCTTTTGTGGGTTATTTTACGCCAATAAGGGAGTTACTCCCTGACTTTGTAACGTTTGATGTAGGTGGTTATGCACTAGTCAGTATTATTTTCTTTGCTGCGTGTACTTATGGTAATGCCGGTTGGATGCGAGAAATTATGTGTTTACACATCTGTCCTTACTCTCGTTTTCAATCAGCTATGTTTGATAAAGACACATACACCGTAACGTACGACGAAAGCCGAGGTGAAAGCCGTGGTCCTCGTTCACGTAAAGTAGACCATAAAGATTTAGAACTAGGCGACTGTATAGACTGTAACTTGTGCGTTCAAGTGTGCCCAACAGGTATTGATATTAGAAATGGGCTACAAGCTGAGTGTATCAACTGTGGTGCATGTATTGATGCGTGTGATGGCGTAATGGATAAAATGGAATACCCGCGTGGGCTTATTTCATATACGACAGAGCGAAATCTCGAAACCCCAGAAAATAAAACGAATCCACTGCGAGCTAAAATTATTGGTTACACGGTCATACTTGTTGTGCTTACGGGAGCGCTTGTCGCTAATATAGCACTGCGTAAAACAATGGACTTTGATATTATTCGTGACCGAAACCAATTATATCGTGTCGATTTTGATGGTTTAGTAGAGAACACCTATACATTAAAGGTAATTAATAAAGCGCAGTACGAGCAAACCTTTAATATTAAAGTACAAGGGTTAGATAACTTTAAGTATATTGGTAAGCAGTCATTTACTGTGCAGGCAGGGGAATCTCATAACGTGCCATTGTCACTTGTAATGGACCCTTATAATTTGAAGGCGCCGATGACTGAGTTTAACTTTGTGCTTTCACCGGTAGATGAGCCGGAGGAGACAATATCGCAGTCGAGTAACTTTTTTAAAGCGCGATAATCGCAACTTACCTTAATTAGGTAAGTTGATATAGCAATTAACAAAAGCGGGTATATAACCCGCTTTTATTTTATATAAGAAGAGTATGAGTAAATTTAGTTTTATTGACTTAACACCTGATCTAATACTCGATGCAATAGAAAGCGTAGGTGTGTACGCCGAATCTGGTTTATTGGCGCTCAATAGCTATGAAAACAGAGTGTACCAATTTAAAGCGGATGATGGCCTGCGTTACGTAGTGAAGTTTTATCGCCCAGAGCGCTGGAGTAAAGAGCAAATTCAAGAAGAGCATGACTTTGCATTTGAACTAGCGGATGCAGAAGTACCCGTTGTTGCCCCTATTTTATATAATGGACAAAGCTTATTTGAACACGAAGGGTATTTGTTTGTGTTGTTTCCAAGTGTAGGCGGGCGTTTATTTGAGGTTGATAATTTAGATCAGCTTGATGTAATGGGGCGATTGATTGGCCGTATGCACCAAGTAGCTAAAACAAAACCTTTTACTTATAGGCCAACAGTTACCTGCGAGGAGTATTTGCATACAGCCAAAGTTCATCTTCAAAAAAGTAACTTAGTGCCCATGGGAATAAATACTGCCTTTTATACTATTTTAGATTTAGTGATAGAGCAGGCGCAAAAACAGTATAAAGATGTGCAAAGTATTCGCTTACATGGTGACTGCCACGTTGGTAATATTTTATGGGCAGGTGATGCGCTAATGTTTGTTGATTTAGATGACAGCCGCCAAGGTCCTGCAATCCAAGATTTATGGATGATGCTCAGTGGCGATAGAGCGACGCAACTGTTACAGTTAGACACCCTTGTAAATGCGTATGAAGAGTTTTGTGATTTTGATCACTCTCAACTCAAATTAATTGAACCGCTGCGAGCAATGCGTATTATTCATTATATGGGATGGGTAGCTAAACGATGGAGTGATCCTGCTTTTGTGCGGAACTTTACATGGTTTGCTGATGACAAATACTGGGAGCAACAAATTTTAGCACTGAAAGAGCAACTTGCAGCATTGCAAGAAGCACCGTTAAAGTTATTGCCGTAATATTTTATTTAAAGACAAGTACAACGAGATACAAATGCTTAAAAAATTAAAACTGAGTTTATTACTTTTATGTTTACCATTTGCAGCACTTGCTGCACAGTTTGAAGTTGATAATCAATACACTGTTATAGATGTAGACAAAAGCAAGTCACCGCAAGTAACCGAGTTTTTCTCATTTTACTGTCCACATTGCTTTAAGTTTGAACCAGTAGCAAAAGCAATTGAAAAAGGCTTGCCAGAAGGCGCTGAGTTTATTAAAAACCACGTTAACTTTTTAGGTGGCGTGTCACCACAAGCACAAAGTAATTTAAGCTTTGCCTACTTAATTGCTAAGCAGCATGGTCAGGCGCAAAGTATTAGCGATCAAATTTTTAAAAGTATCCATGTTCAACGTGCACCATTAACTGAAATGAAAGACGTTAAAAAATTACTTGAAGTAAATGGTATTGATAGCGCAACATTTGATCAAGAGATTGCAAGCATGCCTGTTATTTCAGCTGAGCAAGCAATGCAAAACAAACAGAATAAATATTCAAAATTAGGCGCACTTACAGGTGTACCTACTTTTATTGTTAACGATAAATATAAAATAAACCTCAACACCATCAAAAATCAAAAAGAACTTGATGAGTTAGTAGCGTTTTTATTAGCACTATAAATTTCGGAGTATAATAATGATTAAATTAGTTAAAGCAGGTTTGCTTGCAATATTACTTCCTATGGCAGCAACAAGCTTTGCAGCAACGTATGAAGAAGGCGTGCATTACGACGTAGTTTCTGAGCGTGCAACTAAAAAGCCAGAGGTTAAAGAGTTCTTCTCATTTTACTGCCCTGCATGTAATAACATGGAAGCACTAATTGGTGAGTTTAAGCTTAAGCTTGATAAAAACGTTAAATTTAAAAAGAGCCATGTTGATTTTGTAGGTGTACGTGACCCAGAAAACCAACAGATGATGAGCCAAGCACTGGCGACAGCTGAAGTGCTTCCACAAAAAGATCAGATTATTTCTGCAATCTTTAATCATATCCATACAAAGCGCGCTAAATTTAATGAGCTTGCAGATGTAAAAGATATATTTGTAGCGCAGGGCGTTGATGGTGATAAGTTTGATAAGCTGTTTAAAAGCTTCTCGGTACGTACGCTGAGCTCTAAAATGAAACGCGACCAAGACTACTTTAAAGAAAAAGGCGCACTACGTGGCGTACCTACCTTTATTGTAAATGGTAAGTACAAATTAAACCTAGGTCGTGAGTCGGGTATTACTAAACCTGAAGACATTAGCAAATTAATAAATTACTTAGCTAACAAGTAAGTTTAGCTAAAACAAAAAAAAGCTCCTTAAGGAGCTTTTTTTATGGGTAACGTTTACTGAACGTATTTATTTGCGCTGTAAGAAAACGCCCGACTCAATGTGATGCGTATAAGGGAACTGATCAAATATAGCAAAGCGCTTAACGTTATGCGTACGTGTTAAGTGATCAAGGTCACGCTCAAGAGTTTCAGGATTACAGGATATATAAATTATGCTTTCGTAGTTAGCCACTAAGTCACACGTTAATTCATCCATGCCCGCGCGTGGTGGATCAACTAATATGGTTTGGCAGTCATAGCTTTTTAAATCAATACCATCTAAACGAGAGAAAGTACGCTCGCCATTCATTGCTTGAGTAAACTCTTCACTAGACATACGAATAATATCTAAGTTCTCTACGTTGTTTTTAGCAATGTTGTATTGAGCAGAGTGAACAGATGATTTTGATATTTCCGTCGCTAATACTTTATTAAAAGAACCTGCTAATGCAATTGAAAAGTTACCGTTACCACAATACAATTCTAGTAAATCATTTTTAAGTGGTTTACATAAATCTTGTGCCCACTCCAGCATATTAATATTTACTTTTGCATTAGGCTGAGTAAAGCTATTTTCTACTTGTTGATAAATAAGCTCTTGCCCATTAACTGTTAAACGTTCAGTTACAAAGTCATCACCTAGTACTTCTTTTTGTTTGCGAGCACGACCTATAAAGTCAATTTTGTATTTACTGCTAAGCTTTTCTTTCAGTGCTTTAATTTCACTTAACCATTCATCATCCAGTGGTTTGTGATAAAGCAAGCTTACTAAAATTTCACCGCTTAGCGTTGATAGGTAATCGATTTGAAATAACTTACGGCGTAATATTTCACAAGGCTTAAGATTTTCAATCATCACCTGCATTATTTCACCTACTAGAGGCGCTGCTGGGTCAAATGTATCAACACGGATTTTTTCTTTTGTTTGTTGATCAAACATAATGTGAAACAGATCATCACCGTCGTGCCATACTCTAAATTCAGCACGTTGGCGGTAGTTAGTTGGCTCTGAGCTAAATACTTCTAATTGCTCCACACCAAAACGTTGAAACTGCGTACTAATTCGCTGCTCTTTTTCACTTAACTGCGCTTGGTACTGTGTGGTATCTATTTTAATAACTGCCATTAACGCTACTACCTTATCTAAGATCTGTTTATCGGCGCTATTGTAGGGAGCGCTGCGTATTTGTCTAGTTTTGGCTAGCATTTATGCTGTTTTATTGAACATTGTACTTTAGTTTTTGTTGTTATAGCCGATAATAAACTACGCACGCTTAGGAGACGAATCATGAAAATAGGTAATTATGGCTTTACGCCAAACAACAACATCAATAAATTCAATAATAAAGCTGATATACAGCAACCTACAATTACGTCTCCTCAAGATAGCTATCAACAACGAGGCCGAGAGTTGGCCGCAAAGGTGCTTGGCGATAAAATGGCTGAGCAGCTTGGATTACCTATCGCAGAAAAAAAAGCAGATAAACCACTATTTGATTTTGATGAAATAGTAAAAAACGTACTCGATTTTGTAAGTAGTGCTGTAAATAAAGCAAAAGCTAACGGCGCTGATGACGAAAAGCTCAAAGATATGCTAGGCGATGCGCGCAAAGGAGTCCAAATAGGGATTGATGACGCTGTTGATGAACTCAAAGGTACAGGCGTATTTAATGATGACATGGAAGAGGGCATTAATAAGTCCAAAGAGGGAATTTACAATGGGCTGGATAAGTTTGAAGAGTCGTTATTTAACCCACAACCTGCCAGCGTAAATATAAGCCAGGCCCAATACGTCAGTATGACGAGTAATGCAGAGTATAAATTTACTACAGCAGAAGGCGATGAGGTAAGTATTAGCTTTGCTGATGTATTTGAATCTCAATCGGCAAGTGGCTATCAGCAAAATAGTAATAGTGAGTCGTTTGCAAGCTCATCATCGCAATCTCGACAGGTATCATTTTCGATGTCGGTAAATGGTGACTTAAACGAGCAAGAGCAAGAAGCTATTAATGCGATGATGGAAGACTTACAAGATTTAAGTAAAACCTTTTTTGGTGGTGATTTAGATGAAGCATTTGAACAAGCGCAAGAGCTGAGTTTAGACAGCGATCAGCTGGTGGCTTTTTCTATGGATTTACGCCAAACAAAAACAATAGCAACAGTTAAAAGCTATGAAGAATATAAACCAGCACCAGAAAAACAAGTAGCAGAGGGGTTAGCCCCTTTTAATGACGACCTTAAAAATGCTTTTGAAAAAGCGGGTGAGCTTGGATTACAAAATCAGCTAGCTGGCATTCTCCAATGGTTAAATCAAGATCAGGAACAAATAGATAAGTTAGTAGATTATACAAAGTCTATGTTCGAAAACCTTAATCAGTTAAATTCAGCAGCCGACAGGCTTACTGATTTAGAAGCCACGCAAAGTTAAACTACTTTCTTTTATAAAAACCTCATGGCAAACTGCCGATCTTAAAGTAAAGTAGGAACGGTAGTTTGTCAGCGCATATAATGGTCTTTGATTCAGGTATTGGTGGAACTACTGTACTTGAACATATCAAGCAAAGTATCCCCAATGCTCAGTACAGCTATTTTATGGATAATGCATTACTACCTTATGGTGCTCAATCCCAACAAACTATAATTAACCGATTATGTTCACTTATTCATTTCATCAAAGCCAACACGCTTAACGTCGATTTAATTGTAATAGCGTGTAATACAGCTTCTACATCTGCACTCAGCGCTGTTCGCCAAATTACGGATATTCCTATTGTAGGTGTTGTGCCAGCAATAAAGCCTGCGGCAGAATTAACACGCTCAAATCATATTGGCTTGTTAGCCACGCCGGCAACGGTCGCCAGTTCATACACAAAAACATTAATTGCTGAACATGCACGTAATGTAATCGTTAACCTTTATAGCAGTGTTGAATTAGTAACGTTAGCTGAGGAATGCTTTTTTACAGGCTTTTTAGATACAAATAAGTTGTATCAAGTACTCGATGAACTACATATAGATAAAACTATAGATGTACTTGTACTAGGGTGTACGCACTTTCCGATATTAGCAGGGCCGATTAGTCAGTACTTTGAAGGGAATGTAAAATTACTTGATTCAGGTGTAGCGATAGCAAATAGAGTCAACTTCCTACTTAACCAACTTAACTTATGTATGGATAAACAAACAGACATAAAAAAGCCGCTGCAATATTATGCAACGGCTGATGTGTTTAGCAATAAGCTAGCGGTAAAGCTAGTTACACTGACTGATCCGTCTCAGTACGTAGAGCATTAGAATCATCTTCTTGTTTTTGTTTTGCTTCACGTACCTTTAAAGTACGTTGTTGGAACTCGCTATCGTTCAAGTTAGCAATTGCATTGTCTGCATCAGCTTGCGCCATTTCAACAAAACCAAAGCCACGACGTTTGCCAGTATTCTTATCCTTTAATAAACGAACATTGAATACTTTGCCTTGTTCTTCAAATAATGCACGAACCACACCTTCGTTTGCACGATAAGGAAGGTTACCAACATAAAGCGTTTTTGTTTTAACTTCAGCTTCTTCAGTCACATCAGATGATATTGCAGCAATAGCAATCGCACCTATTAATAAACCAGCACCAAATAGTAATGCAGGGTTTAAAGCTAAGCCGCCTAAAGCAAACTCAACAACAACAAAACCAACTACAGCAAGAATAACAGAGAAGATAAAAGATTTTTGATCGGGTAATTTCATTTTAGATCTACCAATAAACAGGAAATAAACATTAATTTAACATTGTGAACTTGCTATCTTAACGCCTAAATCAAACATAGCAATGATATTTGTATTAAATAATAAATAAGAGCATAAAAAAGCATCATCTTAGAGGGGTTTTCATGTGATTTTACGTGGTTTTGTTCTATTTTTGTTCGAACAGTAAAAAGATCTAAAAAAAGGGTTGATCTGTTTTTGGATCTCCCTATAATGCGACCCCACTGAGACGGGAAACGCCAACGCATAGCGAGGCACGAACTACTCAGAGAGTTAAATAAAACTTCGGTTTTAAATCTTCCAAAAGAAAATTTAAAACAAAGTATTGACTCGAAAAATAAAGGGTGTATTATTCGCATCCCTTGAGACGCTAAAGC
>NZ_JACJDR010000029.1:0-14326 GCF_014163655.1 Pseudoalteromonas sp. SR45-1
GGCTCATCGTCAAGCTCGGGCTCTTCATTTAATGATGAAGCAAGCGACTCAATATCATCAACATTTAATTCTTCTTGAGCATCTGCTAAATCCTCAACTGAGTCTGCCAATGCATTATCAATTTCTGAATCTCTTACATCTGAATTTTTTACTTCATCATCAATTAGGTTATCTATGTCGTCTAAATCAAAGTCGTCACTTTCCTCAACTAATGAGCCATCTGCAGTATCAACTGCAGCCCCATCAATTAAGCTATCTATGTCGTCTAAATCAAAGTCGTCACTTACCTCAACTAATGAGTCATCTGCAGTATCAACTGCAGCCTCATCAATTAAGCTATCTACGTCGTCTAAATCAAAGTCGTCACTTTCCTCAACTAATGAATCATTTGCAGTATCAACTGCAGCCGCATCAATTAAGCTATCTATGTCGTCTAAATCAAAGTCGTCACTTTCCTCAGCTAATGAGCCATCTGCAGTATCAACTGCAGCCTCATCAATTAAGCTATCTATGTCGTCTAAATCAAAGTCGTCACTTTCCTCAACTAATGAGTCATCTGCAGTATCAACTGCAGCCTCATCAATTAAGCTATCTATGTCGTCTAAATCAAAGTCGTCGCTTTCTTCTAGAAGTTCATCTTCGTCGAGTAACTCTGCATTAAGTGAGTCATCTACCACATCACTTTTTGGGTCATTCGCCTCATCAATTAAGCTATCTATATCGTCTAAATCAAAGTCGTCGCTTGTATCAAGTTCAGCTGAAGTGTTATTTGAGGTATCTAATTCTGTTGATGTTTGATCTAATAATTCATCTATATCAAAATTATCTTCATCTGCAAGCTCTTCACTTAAAGCCGCCATTTCATCATGAGATTCTAAGCTGTCATCCTCTAAAGCTTCGCTTGTTTGCGGTGCATCAAACTCAGGTAGACTATCGTCTTCATCAAACAAGCTATCTAAATCGTCATTAGTTAGGATTTCATCATTGTTAATTGAGTCATCAGATAAGTCTAAATCTATATCTTCAGCGTTTTCATCTGAAGGTTGATCAAACCCTTGCTGCATAAAAATATCGAGCTCATCATCGTCATCGGTATTTTCATCATCAAAAACAATGTCATCGCTTAGCAAGCTTTCGAGCTCATCCTGATCAAGTAAATTTTCGTCGCCAGAAAAATCATCTAAGCCGTCGTCTAAATCATCATTAGGCAACATATCACTTTCGAGACTATCATCTAATTGAACACTCAAGTCATCTAAAGGGTCAGGTACAATTGGATCGTCATTTAAGCTTGGGCCTAAATCATCATCGCCAGTATAAGTTGGGGTTTGTGGTAAAAAGTCATCATCGTTTTGCGGCTCTTCTTGATTACTTGCTCGTTTGCGTAAAAACATAACGATTGCAAAAATAATCAGTAACCCAGGAATAAACATTAACAAGCCCAGTACTATGGGGTTTGAAAATAATGAGCCAAAATCAAATGACTCTTTTGGTATTACTTCTTGTTTTTTTTGTTGGGCAATAATCTCGTTTTGTTTAACGATGAGTTCTTTTAACTGATTTTGAATTTCGCTGTCTTGTCCTAATTGCAAACGTAAGTTTTCGAGCTCTTTAGATATTCCTGATAACTGTTTTTTAAGATTATTATTTTCAACTAAAATCTCTTCTACATTACTAACTGAGCTTTTAAACTGTTGTTGTAACTCAACAAGCTTAGTACCTTGCTCTGTTTTTATTTCATTTAATTCTTTCTGTATCTCTTTTTTAGCATCGTCTACATCAATTTTACGCGCTTGAGTTACTTTTGTTTGCGCTGAGTTAATTTCGCTTTGTGTAAGCGTGCCATTTTTTTTCTTTTCCCATAATGCATCATCTTGCTCAGAGCGTTGCTTTGCGAGCTGCGTATTTACAGCTTTTATTTCGGCTAAGGTAGGGATTTTTAAATAGGCACCATTTTGAATGTGGTTAAGATTTTGTTCTAAAAATGAATCGGGATTTTTGTTATACAAAGCCTGCATAACTTGATAAATACTGACAGAATTGTCTGGGCGCACTTTAGCTGCTATACGCCAAAGCGTATCAGTTGGTTTAATTGGCCCAATTGATCGCCCTTGCGCACCATAGTCAACGCCTTTAGGCCCCTTTAATTGGGTACTGTCCTGAGAGTAAACTGGCGTTACTATCAATGCAGACGCTAATATAATAAGTGTAGCTAAACCGCGCATGCTGATCCTTTAATATTTAAATATTAATAAAACACCTAAAACTTAAGTGCATAAATATTGTTTATTATTGCTATTATCAGCCAAATGACTGACTCGCATTTATTATTACAATCTATTTTTATTGCAAGCTCTATTCCAATTACAAACTATAAACCAGTTAGAGCGTAATATCCATCGCAACACCTTGAAAATAAATGCCTTAAAACATCTTTATAAATATTAATTTATTGAGTGTTATCAATCAGTTTTTGTATTTTTAAAATTAAACGGCAAAAATTTGACAAGCTATATAAACAAAAAGCGGCAAACAACTACTGTTTACCGCTTCAAAAGCATGTTAGCGCAATTAACTATTACATGTAATTGGCAATAAGCTCTTCTGCAATTTGAATACTATTAGTTGCAGCACCTTTACGAGTGTTGTCACTTACAACCCACATGTTTAATCCATGAGGATGAGAAATATCAGCACGTAATCGACCTATATACACAGTATCGTTACCACTAGCGTCAGACACTGCTGTTGGGTAGTCACCTTCATCATCAATTAGCTCGACACCAGGGGCGTCTTTTAAAAGTTGCTTAACGTGTTCAAAGTCATAAGGCATGCGCGTTTCAATATTAATTGATTCTGAGTGCCCAAAAAATACGGGAACACGTACACACGTTGGGTTCACTGCAATAGTGGTATCACCCAAAATTTTATGAGTTTCGTTTACCATTTTCATTTCTTCGCGCGTATAACCATTATCTTCAAAACTATCAATTTGAGGAATAACGTTAAATGCAATTTGCTTTGGAAATACTTCATTATCCATAGGGCGTGCATTCATCAAATTAGCTGTTTGCTTTGCAAGTTCATCAACCGCGTCTTTACCTGCACCCGATACAGCTTGGTAAGTAGATACATTAATACGGTCTATTCCGTAAGCATCATAAATTGGTTTAAGTGCTAACATCATCTGAATAGTTGAACAGTTAGGGTTAGCAATAATATTACGATTTCTAAAATCAGCTAGGCTTGAAGCATTAACTTCTGGCACCACGAGTGGTATTTCAAAATCATTTCTAAAGTGCGATGTATTATCGATTACAATACAGCCGGCTTCAGCAGCAATAGGAGCATATTTTTCAGATACACTGCCACCAGCAGAAAACAAACCTATATGCGCTTGGCTAAAGTCAAAGCCTTCAACGTCAAGTACTTCAATGGTCTCACCACGAAACTTTATATCTTCACCTGCGCTGCGGCTGCTAGCAAGTAAAAAAAGCTGATCAACAGGAAACTTACGATCTGCTAGCGTTTCAATGATTTGACGGCCTACTAAACCAGTAGCGCCAAGTACGGCAACGTTATATTTTTGCGACATATTTCTTCCTCTATAAACGACATTAAAACAACATCGTTAGTTAAATAATTATTCAGCTATGCTAAAGCCAAGCTGGCTAAGTGCTGCTAGTTGTGAGCTATCACCTTGTAGAAATAAAGTGCTAAATTCTCGCCTTATTGGATAGTTTTTACGTAAACTATCAAAGCCGTCGCTCTCTAGACGACGAAGTAATATTCCGTCATCGCGGCGAACGTCATAAATTAAATGCACTAAACGGGCAATATCTTGCTCATTAAGGCTTTGCGTAACAGTTGCATTTGTAACGGCTGGTGTTGGTAAAAAATCATCCAACGATTTAATCGCCTCAACACCTTTGAGCTGACACAGTTTTTGATACAACATTTGTGTACCACGAGCTTTCCCCTCAAGTGTATGCCCTGCAATGTGCACACTAGCGTAACGAACATGCTCTAGTAATTCAGTTAAAATATTGGGTTCTTTCTCCCATACATCAAGTACTAAATCTAAATCAGCCCCAGCTTCCATTACCTCAAGTAATGCTTGGTTATCAATTACATCGCCACGGCTTGCATTAATTAGCGTGGTTCCTGGCTTAAGTGCCGTTAAACGCTCTTTACCCATCATGTGCAGTGTTTTATGCTCGCCACTTTTAACAAGGGGAACGTGAAAAGTAACAACATCTGACTGCGCTAATAACTCATCAAGCGCTACATGCTCTTGTAGTAAGCCTTGTTCGTGCTTAATCGGATCGCACAGCAGTACAACTACGTTTAATGCTTTTAATTTTTGCGCCAAACATGTACCAATGTTGCCCATCCCTACAATACCAATTGTTTGACCACACAATGGACGCGCATTTTCTTGGCTTAATGCAAATAAGCTACTAATTACATATTCAGCTACAGCAACAGCATTACAACCAGGTGCACTTGTAAAAGCAATATTTCTATCATGCAGTAATTGCGTATCAATATGGTCAATGCCGATTGTGGCAGTACCTACAAAGCTCAACTTGTTAGCTTGTACCAAAAGTTCATGATTAACATTTGTCACCGAACGAGTAAGAAGAACATCTACATCTATTAATTGTTCAGGCGTTAATTTACGACCATCAAAACGCTCAACCTCACCAAAGTCTGCAAAGTACTGCTCAACTAAAGGCATATTTTGATCGGCAAGAATTTTCATTACAGAGTCCGTTTGGCAATTAAGAGGCGCCATTGTAGCGAACAACCTAGCCTTTACACAAACTAAAAAGGCGCATTTTAGTTAATACAAACACTCAAAAATGGGGATGTGGATTGTTTTAAATCAGCAATTTAAATTAGGAATTTAAACGATGCGAATAATAACTTTACTATTGAATACACAAAGGCCGAATCACAGCATGATTCGGCCTTTATTATGCAAAATAAACTTCAATTACATTATATTTTATTTACTTGATTTTAGTTTATAGCTCAAAATCTTTTTTGAATTTCAAACCAAATTCACTTCGATCATTACTGCGCATTACGCCAACAAAACCTGATTGTTGAAGACGACCAACGTCGTAAACTTCGTTTAGAACGTTTTCACCATACAGTGTAACTTCCATATCGCCATATGGATTAGTGTAGGAAATATTAAAACCAACTAGTTCACGAGAGTCAATTGTCTCACTTTGGTTATAAACTGATTGCCCTTGCATTTCGCTTCGGTACGAATAGTTAGCATTAAATGCAAGTGTTGCGCCGCTCTCTAAATCCATAAAGTAAGAAGGTGCAACCATGACAGTCCAGCGTGGTGTTAGTGCTGGTGAATCGCCTTTACCTATACCTTGTACACCCTCAGCCACTTCTGTTATTTCAGAATCTAAATAACCAACTGCACTGCGAATAGTAAAATCATCAGTAATAGCGACGGTTGTTTCAAGCTCAATACCTTGTGCTTTAGACTGACCCGCATTTTCTACAATTGTTACGAAACCGCCACCTGCTGTTGGGTCTGAAAACGGTAATGCTAAATCAGTGTAATCAGTCACAAATACCGCAAGCATCATAGATACATTTTCGTGTACTTGGCCTTTTAGACCCATTTCGTAGTTAATCGCTTTCGTTTCGTCAAATGATACAAACTGGTCTGGTCCACCAAATGGGCGCGGTGGAAAACCACCTGTTTGATAGCCTTTTTGAATCTGGCCATACACATTCATATTATTGCTAAGCTGATAAGAGGCATTTACATCCCACGTAACTGCATCAAAATCTGCACTTACATACTTACGAGTAGGAAATGATGGGAATATAGCATTTGCATCTTTTTCATCTTTTGAATAACGAAGACCACCACCTACCGTTAAATCGTCAGTTAAATCGTAGCTTGCATTAAAGTAGGCTGCGTAAGAATTAGTTTCTTGGTTAATTTCAAAATCGCCGTAACCACCAAATGATTCTGTTACTCCGTCATTCAATAAGCCATTGGGTGTATTAAATGGGCTGAATACAAATGGGCCTGAACGTGTAAAGCCATCTTCATTAAAAAAGTAAAGGCCTGACACAAAGTCCATATTATCAAATGTTGCATTTAGTTGAATTTCAAACGAGTACTGATCAGCTCCGCCCTCTTCTGGAAACTCAGATAAGTTTAAAGGTGATGCATCGTCATCTAGGCCACCTTCATACTCAGATGTACGGTAGCTTGAGATAAACTTAGTAGTATAAGTATCGTTAATTGCCCAATCAGCCGAGAACGATGTGCCCCAACCTGAGTAAGAAGTTGATTCAATACCTGCAACGGTTGTACCTAAATCATCAGGGTCTGATGGAATTAAATCTTGAGTCAATAATGGGAAGTCGCCATTAAACACATCGTTTGCATCTAGCGGGTCAGTTAATTCAATTGTGTAAGGCGATTGACCTGACTCGTTATCAACTCCATCTAAAGCAAAAGTGAATGCTAAATCGCTGTTCGCTTGCCATTTAAGGGCTACACGACCACTGAATTCCTCTTCCTCACCAATTTCTTTCTCTGGATTTGCTAAATTAACAGCTTCACCAACACCATCACGTGTTTTGTAAGATGCACTCGCAGACATGCTTAGTTCATCGTTTAGTGAGTTATTAAAATAAACATCACCAGCAATACGTCCACGACTTCCCAGCTTAGCTGAAGTAGTTACAATACCTTCATCACCAGGTTGCTTTGTAATTACATTTACAGCGCCACCTAATGTATTACGACCATATAAAGTACCTTGTGGACCACGAAGCACTTCAACACGCTCAACATTAGGTAATGATAAATTAGAACCCATTTGACGACCTAAATAAACGCCATCTAAGTATACGCCTACACCTGGATCAGTAGTTATTATGTGATCTTGCAGACCAATACCACGAATGAACACAGACGCATGTGCTGCATTACCAACACCGTAACGGGTGATGTTTAAGTTTGGAACATATTTACCAATATCTTCAAGATTACTCATATTGGCTTTATCAATTAGGTTCGCCCCAATTGATGTGATAGCGGTTGGAGATTCAAATAAGCTCTCTGTACGTTTACGAGCTGTGACTTCGATTTTTTCAAACGCGTCTTGTTTTGCGGTTGTTTTAGCTTCTTCAGCATTTACTGAAGTAGATAGTGCAGCGACAATTGCTAGGCTTAACTGTGAGAGTGTGCGTAGTTTCAAAATATTCTCCAAAGGATACCGTGTGATTTTTGTTATGCTTTTATATTGATAATATAAATTTTAGGCATAAAAAAAGACGCTAAATAGCATCTTTCCTCTGGACAGGTATTATATGACATTATTGTGAATAAATGTATAAATTATTTAAATAAATTCATAGAAAATGACAGTAATTTAAGTATTGTTAGCTTTAGATGAATTATCATAAATAAACCCCTCTAATATTTACCTCACTAATGAACTGTTTTAAAACAAAAAATCTCATAAATACTACTTTAAAGAGCGCATAAAACATACTCATACATGTACTTTAGTGTATAAAAAAAGAGCTAAAACACATTCAGGTATCATTGAAATTAACTAAAAATAAGAATATAGTGCTAAAATGTAGTCTATGGATAGAATATTATGAATATTGAAAATACAGTCAATAAAAGCCCCACATGCTTCACCAGCCCAAATTACACATCACTTTTTTGTGTTGCAGCTGACTTCAACGTCCTACTTGTTAATTATCAAGCTTTAAATGTTATTATCAACCATGAACTTATAAATCAGTTTATGCTAAAAAACGGTCATCAAGGTCTCGTTATTTTTGACGTGCCCAAAGACGGTGATGTTTTGGCATTAAAAGAGTGGCCTAATTTAAAAGGTTTGTTTTATGAAGGCACTGACGAAGTACTACTGCAGCAAGGATTAGAAGCAATAGAACAAGGAAAACTTTGGTTTCCACGTGCGGTAACTGATGGTTGGATGAGACAAATGCTAGCGAGTGAACAACAAACTGCGCTGCAATCAAATAACTTAACCTGCAAAGAAATGAAAGTATTAAACTTGTTATTTTCTGGCTTACATTCAAGCGCAATTGCAGACACTTTATTTATCAGTGAAGCTACAGTTCGTGTACATTTACACAAAGTGTATCAAAAAATAGCTGTAAAAAACAAGCAACAGGCATTACTTTGGTGCAAGAAAAACTTAAGTAAAATCAATAGTTAAGCGGGCTTATTTGAAACCTGATTGTATCTGAATACTCACCGGCAGCTTGCCTTTCGAAATCATTTAATTGAATTTTTAAAGGTAATAGATAAACGGTTTGTCCTGAGTATGTAAATTTATGTTGTGATAAGTTATCTAGTTGAAGCCAACTTCCAGCCAGATCTAGACTGTAATTAATTGCATATTTGTCTCTATAGAGACTATGTATTAATTTCCCATTATTATCTGAACTTACAGACAATTGAACATCTGAATTAGTAACGACTTGTAAACTAGGTAACATAGTGTATTCCTTACTCGGAATTAGTTCTCCCAAATTGATAGTATTTGAAAATGTATTATACCCAAGTACAGAAAGACTTGTCCTAGGGGCAATATTTTCTTGAATACTATATTCTCGCTCATCTAATAACTTACTCCCCTGATCATATAATTTCATTTGGAGCCTATCTGAGTATATACCTGCTTTAATTGGTGTTCCTGACGGTAGGACTAATGTCAATATCGTCGAAGAATCAGTAAAGTTTAACTTTAAAGTTGATGTGCTGACTAACTTACTTTGTATACTCTGCATCTCGTAGGGAATACTTTGAAATTGCCCTTTTAGCTGAGCTTGATTCTCACTTGTTAGCACGAGTTCTAATTGACAGCTTTCATCATTAGTGACGCTTATCCGTAGCTCTTTCTTAGAGTCTACTTGCTGTAAGGCATGGTAGCTTTCAAAATCATCATAAATATGTTCAATCTTATCGAACCTAGCGGCGCATTGCGCATGAATTAAGGGCGTAAAAATAAAGAGTGCTAAACCACCCAATAATAAACTTACTTTTTTATTGTACATAAATAGCTCCTTTGCGCTGTAATTGCTCACCTTCAGATACTTGAATCGTAAAATGTGACTTTTCTGCATTCTTAAGTGTAATTTTATAATTACAGGCGGTTAAACCTGTTAGTGCAAATCGTCCTTTTTTATTTGTAAAAAATGTATGCTCTTTTTGGCTGTTTTTATCGATACAAATTGCTGTACCAACTTGTAATGATAAGGGTTTTTTCTGTTGATCATACAAAGTCGCAATCACTGATATGTTTGCAGCAGTCCCTATTGTGATTGCATGACCTGTTCGATAAGGTGAGTAAAGGGTAATTATGCCAGAACCAATATCATACCCCGGCTCTAAGTTATCAATATCGACTGTAACGTTGGTTGAGGCATATGAACTAATATCGTTTAATAAAATAGTTTCGAAGTCTTCATTATCAGCCCTATAGTTATCCTCATATTGTCCCAAGGTGATCTTTTTTCCTCTAAGGCTAGAGTGGGGTTCTATCAAAGCAAAGCTATCGTATATGGGTTTCCCAACAGCCCAACTCTTATCTGCAAATGCTATGCTTGATGCCAAGCTTAATCGGCTCTGATGGTAAGCTGAGGCCTCATTAAACTGCTCGTAAAAACTCCCATGATCAAAGTTCATAACAAAACGATTCGCGTTATATTGAGTATTTAAATCAAAAACAGCTTCATTTTGATCATTTTTTTCAAGCCCAGCTCTTATATTCAAAGCTCCAACATAGCGCTGATTACTATCTTGAGAGAATTCTAAGCGTGTTTTATCCTGCCTAGATTGATGAGATAATTTAGCCCGCCGAGTATTAGAAAACTTATAAGTGACAGACAACCTTACATCCCATTGACTTTCTTCAGCGAGACCCTCCCATTGCCCACCTAAACTATATCTCCATTGGCTATTATCGATCTCACCAGAAAAACTAACTCCAACTGATTTATCAAATTGAGCTTCATCATATGACCTTGATAAACTTGTAAAAAAAGATGTTTGCGTATTCTCTCCCCAAAAAAAACTATAATTAGCCTGAATATAATGCTCTCTTAAGTGAGAACTAGATTGAGAATCAGGTCGATAGCCAAGACCTGTAAAATATCTTGATGAGTATTCATAACCCACCGTAATGTCAGTGTTATTATCACTATGATTTCTATAGTTACTATAAACAATGCGATAAGCATGACCTGTTTTTTCATTGAAACTTATCGCATTTTCAAACGCAATTTGTCCAACTGTAGCTGCATAAATATTTTTAAAACCAATCTGCTGAGAATACTCATCACCTTGTACTGCCGCACCGGCTGTCCAGCTAGGTGTAATGCCATAATCAAGATAAAAGCTAGCTAGTGGCTCGTCGTAATCATAATCTAGCTCACTACCTAAGCGTGAAGGAACGCCTAAATGAAACTCATATTCCAGTTGCCCTTGAGCAAAAAGATCTAAACCGGTCGTTACATCAAAATCAACAAAACGGACTACTCCTGCTATATCAGTAATCCTCAAAGTAATATTATTGCTTCCTTCATTAAGGGGAATATCATCAAGAGAATATATACCTGCGGCTAAATTAAGTTTTTGTACTATCCGCTCGCCAACTAATACCTCAACAGAGGATGGACTCTCCAAGGTAAAACTACGTGAAGCGCTGGGTCTAATAGGCCTGTCAGAAACTAGCGAAAAATCATGTGAAAGCGACATACCTAGTACCCGTGCCGTTGATTGAAAGTAACTACCTGAACTATAATTATCACCAATGGATATCCGAAGCCCACTAAGCGGTAGGTCATGTATTACACGAGTACCTAAGCGCCTAATATTTGATGAAGTAGGAGCTACTTCAGATAAATACTCCACTTCGTGTTCTAAAACCCACCCTTCCCAACTCACGACCATTTCAGAGCGAATAGCTAAGAGGTCATCTGTTGTATTCTCGCCTTTATCTTGCTGATACAAATAACTTGAATAAGCATTAAAAAATCCACTCAGTTTAGCCGGTGCAGATGCTGTTAAATTCCTCGAATCTGATTTTAAACTTAGCTGTTGAGGGCGAGTCAGTGTAAGAGGTACTGATATTGCTAAGCTAAAATCACTCATATCGAATGAAATATTATATCCAAATAACTCTAATGCTTTTGTATCAATAATATTTTTATTAACCTTAGACTCTAAAGAATCAAAGTCCTCTGAAAATAAAAGTCGTTCAAACGAAACTTTAATTTCACTCCATTTAAGAGATAAATTATCATTTGGATCAACTGCAAGAGTTATTTTGCCAATAGCATTTTTATTCAGTTCTGCCTCAACGCTGAGTTCGATGGTTCTTTTAGACGGGTTAATTTTTGAATAACATAATTGAGTAAAGCTCAATAAAAATATGCATAATAAAACGCGCATAACTAGCGAGCCAGCACTAAACGTAAATGATTTAAGCTTCCTCTCTGTAACGATTGCGGAATTGGGACTTTTATAACACTGGTGCTATTAGGAGCAAAAAAAACATCGTATCCATTTGCTTTTAATTGATCTTTTAAAATTCGATCGCTTAGAGTTTTATTTTTAGTAATTTTTATTTCATAATCACTTAATCGTCCTGCCCCTTTTCCTTCATTTAATACTTCAGTGACAATAAAGCCATCTTCAACGTGAGGCTCTTTTATAGTCAGTTTAGGAACTAATCTAGGCTGGTCTAAATGAACAATTAAATTTACATTTAACAGCATTGTTAGTTGTGACTGTTTATCTATAGACTGGTTTACAATGGGCTGCTCAATCAAGCTAACTTGATAGCTTTTATCTGTACTAGGAAGTTTTTTATCTAACCATCTAAATTGCAACTGTTGGCTTTGCCCTGGTTGCAAAAATAGTGATGGAGGAAAAACCCACAATGGGGAATCATCTAAAGAAATTAATTTAGGCGTGCCTTGAGAAAAGTCAATTTCGTAAATTTGGATATCAAAAGCAATGTCTCTTGGTAATTGATTATGAACCAAGCTAGAAGCATTATTTGAACGACTATCAGGAGAGAAAGTAACCACCATAGGCGTTACTTCCACAGCAAAAACAGGTGTCATTACACTTACATATATAAAAAAGTAACTGCATATCCGCAGCATTAAAAATTGACCTCTAGATCACTGCTTGCTGCATTAAACCTTGTAGGAATTTTTATTGAAACCTCACGGCTAGATTTAGGTAATAAAATTTTTCCAGTCAATGCTTTACTCAATTCAGCACCTTCTAATAATAGCTGTTGTTCATCACCTTTAATAAGCCACTGTGCCTGAGATAAACGGATATATTTATTACCAGTATTCTCTAGTAGTACACTCCATGTCTCTGTATCTACTTGACGTTTATTTTTAATTAATAATTTTGCCTCCGCACCTTTGGGAACTACATTAAACAAAGTTCTAAAGCTAACTGACATACCTACGCCTGATTGCCCCGCCTTTTCTAAATCAACAGATGCCTGATCAATGGCTACACGGTACGCTTTTGAGTTTTCTAATATTGGTTCCCCAATATATCGAACAATTACTGATTGACTTTGCCCAGACGGAATAATCGTAGTCATCGGAATAATTAAAAAGTCATCGTCGTTTGCTTTTAATGTTTCATCGCCATTAGGGTCAATTAGTAAATCAAACGCAGATATCTCAATAGTTAAAGGACTGTCTGAAGGGTTTGATATACGAATGGTTTGCTGTGATTGGCTACCTGAAGACTCTAGCTCCGCGACCATTGGTTTAACTTCAAAAGCACCTGTAGAATATGAATTTAACAACACTATAATTAGAAATATATAACGCATATAAAATCCCTCTTAATGAAGTAAAAGGCAGTAGCTACTGCCTTTTACTATGCTGCTTAGTTAGCTGTTATTGCCAACATAAGTGTATCAGCGTAAGTACCTGCATAAACTGGTGCTTGTGTTACAGTTAGTAATATATTTCCAGCTACGCCACCGGCTGCAAGGGTTGGTGAACCAGGACGACTTTGCGATTCTGACTGATCATTTTGGCCATTCTCAGCAGAAAGCGTAAAATCAAATGTATCTGCAGTTAACTTGGCAGTATAGCCGACACCACGATCTTCATGGTCAGCATTTTGTAAGTGCCCTTCAGACGTTGTTAATGACATTGTTGCACCATCAACATCATTACACTGCAAATCAAAGCCTACATTTTTAGTAGCACCTTCTGACAATGTTTGAAAGAATTGTGTAGTGTTAATGTTGCTCACCCCACAAACCGATGACACTGCGCCACCTACATTTAGATTTTCAGCAAATGCTGCGCCAGATGTTAGACTTGCGATTGCTGATAACACGATTAACTTTTTCATTTTAATATTCCTTATCCATGTGACATATTTGTTTTAATTAATAGTTAGTGTTTTACCAAACTCCACCAGATACAACCGATGGTGTCATTTCTATGCGGAGCACATCCTGGTAACTACCTGCATAAATTAAAGGCTTATCTAGTTTTAGTTGTAATTTAGCTACGCTGTTAAATAGAATCTCATCAACATCAAAATTGTAGATAGATTTAAGTTCAAGTGCCGTTGCAGAAACTTCGCTTGAAACGCCCTCTATTGACCAATTCAGGTTATAAGCATTTATTTGAGTACTTTGCTGATGGCGCAGGCCACCATTTTCAGATTGCATTGATACTCGCATAGGTGAATTGCAATTAATCACTAGCTTTGTACTCGCGAGGCCATCTGAAGAAAAGTGAAGGTTATTATTTTGTGTAGTAAAGCCGCACACTGGTGAGATATAACCTACCAAAGTTAAACTTACTTCATCGTTACTGTATGCATTCATTGCAAAGAAACATAATAAAAACCATATTACCTTCTTCATCCGCGCCATCTCCTTTGACCGACCTCGCTAGGACAGGACTGATACTATGATAAATTTGCCGTTTAGAAAGTTGTTATTTGCTTATGACTAGCTTTACTTATTGATAATTTCAACTATGGGAGATATATAAAAATATAAACATTTAAACTAAATAGTTTACTCAAAATCTATAGAGTGGAAGATTAAAGGTTCTATGAAGCAACAAATACAATACTTACGACTTATCAGTTACCTTCAAAAGTTATAAGCAAAAATAAAAAAGTTACTACCCACATATTTAGAGACCCAAATCTGGCACTAAACATTTTTAAACATAAAATATTTGCATCTAATTTATAAAAAGAAACAATAATACTAATTAA